>CBDVAV010000701.1:0-2939 GCA_965372055.1 uncultured bacterium
ATAAACAATACATTAAGCATTGCTGGTGTATTTAAAGGGAAAGACTGGATACCACTCAATGTACTTAAGTATATGTATTCAGAAGCAAGGAAAAGCCTGTCGAGGGCACCTCTTCGGTAGAATGTTACAAGTTGTTGATAATCGTTATAACCTCTTTGAAACCTCCTTCTTTGGCAAATTCAATGGCATTCTTGCCATCATCAGAAGTAATAGTAGGGTCTGCTCCATGTTTTAACAAAAGCTTTACCATCTCAATATTGCCAACATGGGCAGCCTGGTGGATTGGCCTTACGCCTTCTGTTTGTGCCAGATTGGGATCGGCACCATTTGACAAAAGCATGTTTGTTATCTCAATATTTTGACTTGAAACCGAAGAATGAAGGGGTGCTACTTTAAAACTATTCTTAGCTTGTTGGTTTACTTTGGCCTCATTTTTAATTAGGAGTCCTGCAATTTTCTTTTGACCAAAAAAACAGGCTAAACCAAGGGGAAAAAAGCCATCTGGTGCTGAGTGGTTTACAATTTTGCGATTTTCTTCAACTAATACTTTTACTTTATCAAAAGCACCTACTGCGGATGCTTCAAATATGTTAAGATCAGGATTTTGTTCCAGTAGAATTTTTACAATTTCATCCTTCTTGTAATACAAAGCAGTTAGGATTGCAGAAACACCATTTTCCTCAATGGCATTTACCAGAGCAGGTTCATTATTTATGATCTCAATTACCTGATCTGCTTCACCATTTTTAATGGCATCAAATAATTCCATGGTTATTAAATAAGAGTCTGAATAATAAAACTAATTGAAATTTGGGAAAAAATCACTATTGAAAATGACATGGGGTATAAGATATTAGATTTGAGATACCCACCTTTTATTATAGAGAGATTGATGCTGAAATACTTATTAATAACTAAAATCCTAGTAAATTGATATATCAACAAAATGTATTGAAGCGGTAGTGAGTAGATTGAATTAAGTAAATATCAACTATCACATCAAATCACAAAAAATTCAAACTGGAAAACCGATGAAGCATTTGACTGGGATTGCAATGGCATGATGCCAATTATTTTATTGCTGTTATATGCTTTGATGAAATCAGCCCTTCCTATCCTTGCCTTTGACTTGCCTTTATATTCCCTGTAATATTGCATTCTACCTGATTTATTGGCAACTGCCCTATACGAAATTACATAATCCACATTGATAGGGGAGGGGATATATAAATAAGGCTCACTCATGTTTGTTAATTAAGCCTTCCATTGTAAGTGCTTTTAAAATCCCTGAACAGCATTATGTTTTGTGTGGCATTATACTCACTTAATAACGTATAAGCTGAATTTGGCACATAGTTAAACTGTTTTTCGCACTCGCTGATTTTGCAGGACAACTCCTGTACATAATATCTTATTTGCTCCATGTTTTTACACTTTGATGGCTTTTCAAAATGCCTGTTGGCAAAGGCACTGAATACTGCTTCGATTTCTTTTTTGTTCTTTTTCATAATTTATGTGTAATAATACACTGCAATGATATGTATAAATTATCATATGAGCAAAATAAAGTAGATATATTTTATATATATGTGCAATAATGCACATTATAGATAATTTTATAGACTCATGTTGTACTTTATATTCCTTACATTAATTTGTTGTAAATCAACATATTAATGTATTCTGCTATATGGATTGAGTAATTTGTGTACAACCTGATTCCTTAATTTGCGTAATTCTTAGTTGTATCTTGGCCATTAAGAAATCAGCATTTGCCTAAGTTTTTCGACTCATTTGATATTTTTACTATCCTTGCATGAGCTCTCTTGATTGGACTGTCTTGGTTATTACCATTTCAGGAATTGTGCTGTATAGTATTTGGAAGGGCAAACAGAATAAAACCCTTGATTCTTATCTGAGATCCAATAAAGACCTCAATTGGTCTACCATAGGGTTGTCAATTATTGCCACCCAAGCCAGTGCAATAACATTTTTATCTACCCCAGGTCAGGCATACGATGATGGAATGAGATTTGCCCAGTTATATTTTGGCGTACCACTGGCCATGATTGTTTTGTCAGTAACCTTTGTGCCTCTTTTTCATAAGTTGAATGTATATACCGCTTACGAATTTTTGGAGAAGCGTTTCGATTTTAAAACCAGGATATTGGGAGCTGTGCTTTTCCTCATACAAAGGGGGCTTGCGGTGGGATTTACTATTTATGCCCCTTCCCTGGTATTATCAAATATCTTGGGTTGGAACATATATATTACCAGTATTGTTACCGGGGTCATCATAATATTTTATACTGTAATAGGAGGGACCAGGGCTGTCAGTTATGCCCATAGGCAGCAGATGTTTGTTATCCTTTTTGGAATGACCTTGGCAGGCTTCATGGTGGTTGATAAAATCCCTGATGATATTTCATTTGATGATGCTGTTATGGTTGCCGATAAAATGGGGAAGCTCAATACTATTGATTGGACTTTTAATCTTTCGGAGAGATACAATATTTGGTCGGGTGTCCTCGGGGGGCTGTTCCTTTCCCTCGCTTATTTTGGAACAGATCAATCACAAGTACAGCGCTATTTAAGCGGCCGATCTATCAGGCAAAGCAGAATTGGATTGATGTTAAATGGTATAGTTAAAATTCCAATGCAGATGCTAATCCTTTTCATGGGTGTTATGCTGTTTGTTTTTTATCAGTTTGAGAAACCCCCAATATTCTTCAATGCTCACCAGCACCAAAAGGTTTACCAGAGTGAATATGGCCTTGATCTTCAATTTTTAGAAACAAGCCATAACGAGATATATACTACAAAAAAACAAAAGATCATTGTTATGCTTAAATCCATCAAAGACGGAAAAGATATTTTAACCAATTAACTTCAGGCTGATCTTCTAGTGCTTGAAAAAAGGGCAAGGACGGTAAAATCCG
>CBDVAV010000702.1:0-2935 GCA_965372055.1 uncultured bacterium
AGAAATGTGTCATCCTTACTTCAGTTTTATTGCTGGGGGTTATTGTTTCAAAAGGTCAAAACAATAAGTCAATAGGTCTCACGGGCAAGCTTGTCGACACAACTGAGGTTGCCCTTCCCAGTGCAACTATCGTGTTGCTACAGGCCATCGATTCAGTGATGCAAAGTTTTACCATCTCTGATGAAGATGGCAAATTCACTTTTAAGAAGATACCGCGGGGGAATTACATATTGCAGATTTCATACTTGGGATTTCGCAATAGGAGTATGGCTATCTCAGTTCAATCCGAAAGTGAAACCATGAATTTGGGTAAAATTGTTTTAGATCAGGAAAATAAGTTTCTGGATGAAGTGGAAATAGAAGTAGCCCGTATTCCAATTATAATCAAACAGGATACAATAGAATACAATGCAGATGCTTTTAAAACCAACCCTAATGCCTTGGTAGAAGATTTATTCAAAAAACTGCCCGGGGTAGAGGTAGACAGGGAAGGCAATGTAAAAGCACAGGGCGAAAATGTAGGGAAGATACTGGTTGATGGCAAGGAGTTTTTTAGTAACGACCCAAAAATTGCAACCAGGAATTTGCCAGCGGATGCAGTAGATAAAGTACAGGTTTTCGACAAAATGTCTGAGATGTCTGAATTTACCGGTATTGATGATGGAAACAGGGAAAAGACTATAAATCTGGCTCTCAAGGATGATAAAAAGAAAGGTTATTTTGGCTCTGTTGGTGGTGGATATGGGACAGATGACCGTTATGAAGGCAAATTATCTGTGAACAGGTTTACCGATAACTTACAGTTGTCTATACTAGGCTCTTCCAATAACACTAACCAACACAGCTTCTCCTTTATGGATTATATAAATTTCATGGGTGGCTTGCAGTCTATGTCCGGAGGTGGGGGAAGCCTAAGTATACGAATGGATGGCATAGGGGGAATGGGGGGCATGGGAGGAGCGGGCAGCAATGGTATTAATACCACCTTGTCGGGAGGTGTTAACCTGAATTATGACCTCAGTAAGAAGACCGAAATCAGTGGTAGTTACTTCTATAATAGCGTGGAGAATGATTTGCAAAAAGAGATATTTAGGCAGAATTTCCTGGAATCAGGAAACTACATCTCAGAGTCGTTTTCTGACCAGGTCAGTGAGAACACCAATCATCGCCTAAACCTTAAGTTGAAACAAACCATAAATGACTTTCAGGATTTTTCATTGCGTACTAATCTTTCATTTAGCGATGGAAGCCTAAACAGCTTTGAAGAGAACAACACCTTCGGAATTTCCGGTATTCTGGAAAACCAGGGGACAGCCGGAAATCTCTCTTTTGGGGACAATCTACGATTCAATTCCGATTTTATTTACCGCAGAAAGTTTAAGAAAACCGGAAGATCATTGGTATTGAATACCAAGATCAGCAATTCCGATGATGATAAAGACCGCTGGCTTGATGCTTTGAATTCATTTCTCCCCATGGATCCGTTGTTGGGTTTTACCGAGACAATATTGCAAAACCAGACGCAAACCAACGATCAGCTTGATTATGGTGTAACCCTGTCATACACAGAACCCTTAGGTAAAAAACGTTACCTGGAATTCAGTTATGCCCATCAGAACAACAACAATGATTTGGACAAGGATTTCTTTGATATTATGCCTGATGGCCAAAGGGTATTTAACGATGTGCTGAGCAGTTTTTATAAACGAGGATATACATATAACAGGGGAGGTACCAAACTGCTGATCAATAAACCAGGTGCAACCATTACTGCTGGGTTCAATGTGCAATCATCAATTCTCAATGGCCGTATTATTTCGGAGGGAAGTGAGATCAATAAAGAATTTTTGACTTTTCTTCCCAGCTTGCGTTGGAAGATCAATTTCAGTACTTCCAATCATATGAACATTACCTATTCTACTAACCTCAGGGAGCCGTCGCTGGAACAATTGCAGCCAATTGTTGACAACAGCAATCCCCTAAGTGCTTACGTGGGAAACCCGGAACTTAAGGCAGAGTATACACATAGGTTTGGGATAAATTATATGCTCTTTGATCAATTTAATTTCACAAACCTTTTTGTGAACTTTAGCAGCAGTTATACTCAAAACAAGATCACTAATGCCCGTACAATTGATAGCTTGTTCAGGCAGCTTACCCAGCCTATAAATGTAGACCATGACTTTACAGCCAGGGGATATATTTCATTTGGCACGCCCCTAAAGTTTATTGGGGCCAAGGTAAATCTCAATCTCAGCAGCACTTATAATAGAGGTATCCTTTTTGTAAATACTGTTGAAAATAACACTGATCGTTGGAACAACTCATTGGATTTAAGTCTTGAAAACAGGAAAAAGAAGGCCTTGGATATCAAGTTTGGGGTCAAGTACAGTTTTAACGACACCAGGTATTCCGAAAGCTCAAACCTGGACCAGGGTTTCACTACCAGGATCTACTACAACGATTTCTCTTTGACCATCTTGAAAGATTGGACATTGAGTTCCACTTTTGATTACACCATTTACCAAGGTGATGCATTCGGCAGCAACCGTGAAGTACCCATCTGGAGAGCATTCATAGCTAAGAACTTCCTTAGCACCAAACGGGGGCAGTTAAAGCTATTGGTATACGATCTGCTGAATGAAAATGTAGGCATCAGCAGGACCAGTGAACTTAACTATATCCAGGATCAGAGGGTAAATGCCCTGGGCAGGTTTTTCATGCTAAGCCTCTCTTACTCGTTGAGTGCGGTGGGCAATAAAGGTATGAAATTGGAAATTCATCATGGAAGATAGGTAAGATTTAACTTCCTCATACTGCGTAGGCCGAAGGAGTCCCAAAATACAATGGGCAAAGAAGTGAATTAATTAGTGTCTGTAAATAAATTCAATTTCGATTGATTTTCAATGACTTTTACCCCGCCCCTAAAGGGTGA
>CBDVAV010000703.1:0-2931 GCA_965372055.1 uncultured bacterium
TGGATTACAGTCCTACAGTATCACCTAATGGACGCTATTTGTTTTTTACCAGTGAAAGGGGCACTAATTTAACAGAAAGCTCCACCAATCCATTTGACGTAGATTCCGTGGCTGGTTCATTACTTGCCCCAAGAACCTTTGGCAGTAATATTTATTGGAAGAGACGATAAAAGAACTTATCCTATTTGTAGTAAGGCCACTATATATTCATTTATTCTTTATAATTTAATAGTTACCTTTTAAATTCATTAGATTTCATGGGTAATTAAATCTTCATAAACCTTCGGAATGTTATAATCTGAGATTTATTAAGGGAAGAATAATTATAATTTAGGAATTTGAAATCTATTAACCGTCGATCTACCAGATTGTTGATTTCCGGAATTTTGGGAATTCCCTCATATGCGGTGTTTGCCCTTATCAGGAATTTTCCTTTCAGTCAAATTACCCTATATGCTTATGTGGAATATTCGCTTACCGCCGTCTTTTCATTTTTTTTGATTTTCGAACTCCAACATTGGAAAAGCAAGTGGTTTAATCAATATATTCCCTGGAGTCGTCGCCTGGAATTAAGGTTTTTTATTGAACTAATATCCTCCTTGTTGATTACCGCTGTCGTTGTTTTTCTATCCTACTCATTTCTATATAAAGTTATTTGGGAAATGGAAATTTTCTTACCTTCTCTATATTTCTACATAAGTCTGGTGTTTTTTATTTCATTGTGTTTCGTTGCCTTTTTAAATGCGGTACCCTTAATCGAAGAATGGAAAAAGACTATTCTCAAGACAGAAGCACTGGAAAAGGATAATTTAAAAGCCAGGATGGAAGCTTTACGAACCCAATTGAGCCCCCATTTTCTCTTCAATAACTTGAGCATTCTGAATGGATTAATCGAAGAGGATCCAAAAGGTGCCAAAGCTTTCACCAGTAAAATGGCTGATGTGTTTCGATACATATTATCCCATAAAAATGATGAAATTGTTCCCTTAAGGGAGGAAATGAAATTCATTAAGGACTACATTTTCTTATTAAAAACAAGGTTTAAAGATAAGTTCAATGTTGAGATCACCATTGCCGATGAGGAATTTTGGATACCGCCGGTTACTTTGCAACAGTTAGTGGAAAATGCTATCAAGCATAACCAAACATCATACGAAAATCCTCTTGAAATCAGAATAACGCAGGAAGAAGACTTTTTAGTAGTGGAAAACGAAAGGAATGCCAACCGGACCCCAGTTGTTTCGACAGGAATTTGTTTACTTAACATTACACAGAGATTTGAACACTTGACTGACAAGAAAGTTAATTTCAGTGACCTTAATAACATCTTTACCGTTAAAATACCCTTGATTTCCAATTATGAGAGTAGCAATCGTTGAGGATGAACCTATTAGTGCCAATGAGTTGATAGCACTGATCAATCAATATGATGACAGGATATTGATTGATCCGGTAATGGATACGATTGAATCGGTGATAAGCTATTTAAAAAAAGAACAGCCAGAATTGCTTTTTTTAGACATTGAATTGGCTGACGGTATTTCATTTGAAATATTCAATCACGTAAACGTGGAATGCCCCATCATCTTTACTACTGCTTATGATCAATATGCTGTAAAAGCTTTTGAGCAAAACAGTATTTCTTATCTATTGAAGCCAATTACCTTTGAAAAACTTAAGGCAGCTTTTGATAAATTCTCCTCGATGAAGAAAATATTTAAGTCAGATATTGACACCATCTTAGCCAATCGAACTACATACAAGGAAAACTTTCTGGTTCGGTCTGGCAACAAGTTAGTTCCTCTTAATGTAAGCCTGATTGCCTATTTTCACAGTGAAGATAATATAACCTATATCGTATCAAATCAGTCCAAAAAGTACCTTTCCGGATATAACTTGTACGGGCTGGACGATATATTGGACCCAAACAAATTCTTCAGGATCAACAGGCAGTATATCGTAAACCGGGAAGCTATTTCCCATCTTGAACCCTACGTAAAAGGGCAGGTGAAATTGTACTTAAAGGGGTTGGCGGATTCAACTGTCATTAGTCGTCAAAAAACACCACTGCTTAAAGAATGGCTTTCGTAGTAAGATAGGTGATTCTAATCCCCTCTAAATTCCGGCCTGCGCTTTTCCAGGAAAGCGTTGACCCCTTCTTTGTAATCGTTTGATGAGCCTGCAATTTCCTGGCAATAAGCTTCATATTCAAGCATTTCTTCCAAGCCGGAATTCATGGACTTATTAAGCATTTTCTTCATCAGGCCAATGGCTTTGGTGGGTGCTTTGGCAAAATAATCAGTGTACTTCTTCACTTCATCATCCAAAGCCTCTAAAGGCACAGATTTATTAACTATCCCCAGTTTCTCAGCTTCTGCCCCGGTAATTTTGGAAGCCATGGTGCTCAGTTCAAAAGCCTTGCTATAACCTACCAACCTGGGAAGAAAATAAGAGGATCCAGAGTCGAGTACCAGCCCAATGTTGACAAAAACTTCCACCAAGATGGCTTCTTCATTGGCGATGATCATATCACATGCCAATGCCAGGGAACAACCAGCCCCGGCCGCCACTCCATTGAGCTTGCAAATAACCGGCTTGGGCAGATTTCTGAGACCCTTGATAATTGGGTTGTAGCGTTTGTGGATGGAGTCTGAAAACGACCGGTCCTCCGACTCTGCAGAGGCTTTCAGGTCCTGACCGGAACAAAAGGCCTTGCCTTCACCAGTCAACACCACTACCCGGATTGAACTGTCTTTGGAGATTGCTTTTATGGCATCCTGTAACTCAAAGGTGATTTCATCATTTAAGGCATTGTAAACTTCAGGCCTGTTGAGTGTAACAGTGGCAATACCCACTTCATTTTTGTATTTCAAATAATTGTACATCTATGTTAATTAGGTTACCCGAAAAAGATAGTAGAAAAAAAACTAA
>CBDVAV010000704.1:0-2930 GCA_965372055.1 uncultured bacterium
CTGATTTCTTCGATAATCTTCACTCCATGCTCGCCAATTAATTTGCCGTGTTCAGCATTTTCATCAGCAAGCATGTCTGCAGTTTTAAGTGCGGTATTTATCTTATCATTAATATTATCTTGGGATCTAATTGCTCCTAATTGTTTTGATACTGCCCATTTTAAATTGATTGCTGTTGGTCGGGTGGCGATAAGTTTTTTTTCGGCCCTATTAATAACTTCATCGACATCACTTACTTCCCTGGCATTAAATACGGCCAAATACATCCCATACCCGGCAGCAGCCCCGATCAGTCCAGCACCCCGCACGTGCATATCCTTTAGTGCAATTACAACATCATCTAGTGTTTTTAGGTCTTCAATTTCAAACTGATGGGGCAATTTACGTTGGTCAATTATTTGAATTGTTCCGGGGTCTTCTGATTTTACCCAAATAGTGCGATAATGTTGACCTTTTACGTTCATATCGGAACCCTGAATTGATGGCTACATCAGTAATGTATCATTAATTAATATTTGCGCAAAGATAATTGACTAAAAAACCAACTATTTAGTGAGGCATTTTAAGCCAATTACTATCAACCCCAGTAGAGACATTTATGGAAATTGGTGGTGGTGTATTATTAGATTTGAAATAGATATTCATTTGGCTAATTTGATCAAGTGTCCTCAATTCTATCGCCTTTCAAATATTCGGAAGGGGTTTGTCCAGTGTGTTTTTTAAAGATCCGGTTAAATGAAGCTTTGGAATTAAAACCACAGTCAAAAGCTATCCCCAGCATGGTGAGGTGTTTGTTACGGGGATCTTTTAGTTTCACTTTAAGCTCTTCAATTCGATAACTGTTTACAAAATCAAAAAAATTCTGGTTTAACCTTTCATTAATAACTTGTGAAATATGGTGGGATGGGATGCCAAGATCCTCTGCCAAGTCATTAATGGATAACTTAATTCTGAGGAATGGTTTTTCAGACTTCATATAATCCATTAATTCCTTTTCTTGTTTCGAAGCTTCCTCCTCAATTACCCTGGTTTTTTCGTATCTGGGGGCAGAAGTTTCCTTTGGATTTTCATCGACAGGCGTTTGCTTTTGGGGAAAATTTGTAAAGACAGGTGTTTGCTTTAATCCATAATAACCAAGGGCCAGGATCCATATTGAAACCGCTACAAAGATTATTTTTTCAGATTCAAAAGGTATGTCAAAGTTTTCCCTGAGTTTCATAATCCCAAGGCCCAGCTCTGCAAATCCAATTACAGCAGCACTCCATATTATATATCTCAGCCAGTTCAAATCAACTTCATCAAAATTTGCATAGAAATTTTCAAGGTTTTTACGATGGTATTTTAATCGTTGAAGCGATATGAGCAAGTATGCAGGGAGTACTATTATCTTTACCGCCAAAGCTATCCATGCAATTAATGGAGGGTTATTCTTAAGGATTATATGATGATATTGAAGTTTCATCTCGGTTGTCTCCAGGTAGAAAGGAATAAAAATTATATTATAAAGCATAAAGGGAATGAAGTGGAGATAGTATTGCTTTTTAAACTTAGCTGGCTGGGTAATATAAGCATCAACATAAAAGAACAGAAAAGGGCCATAGAGAAATATCAGTGAGGAAGTTGAACCGATCAGGTGCGGAAAGACCTCGTAATACCCTGAATACTTTAAATAAATAACTGTAATGTGGATTCCAAGCACCGATAACCATAAACTTAGGATTTTATCGGCCAGTGTTTTATTTCTCCTGTTAAAAAGTAAAATCGAAAAGAAAAAGGATTGGATTGCTCCGATCGCGATAAGTGTTACCATCCAGTCTGTCTACAGGTTTTTCAGGTTATTCAACGCAATCAAAGTTAAAAGAAATCCCGGATTATCGAATTATTTATATCATTCCACAAAATTTCTTGTATTTAGTACAATCATATTCTTGTCTCAACTTAGAAGATAAGACTTATTAGCTAATCTTTTGATTCATAATAGAATGGTAATTGCGTTAGTGCTGATAGTTACCAATTGAACAGACAATTATGTTTCCAAATATTGATGTACCCAGAATAGTAATTATTGGAGGTGGCTTCGCAGGCTTGACCATGGCTAAGAATCTTTGCAAAAAAGATGTTCAAGTTGTATTGATTGACAGGAACAACTACCATACATTTCAACCTCTGTTGTACCAGGTTTCAACTGCTGGGCTGGAACCCGATTCCATTGTTCACCCGATCAGGAAAGTATTTAAAAACCACCAAAATTTCTATTTCAGAATTGCCAAAGCAAAAAGTATTGATACTGATAGAAATGTGCTTATTACTAACCTGGGTGAGATCGAGTATGATTACCTGGTGATGGCCACGGGCTCCAAAACCAACTATTTCGGATTAAAGGATGTGGAGAAATTGAGTATGTCAATGAAGTCTGTTACTGAAGCCTTGAACCTTAGAAGTTTAATACTTCAGAATCTAGAAGAAGCCCTTACCGCTAAAAGCATCCGAAAAAAGGAAAGGTTGATGAACTATGTGATTGTTGGTGGTGGACCTACCGGTGTAGAGCTTGCCGGGGCTTTGGCTGAATTGAAAAAGCATGTGCTTCCCAATGACTACCCGGACCTTGATATAAGGAAGATGCATATTCATTTGATTGAAACAGGCCCCAGGCTTTTAAAAGCAATGTCAGTTGAATCGTCAACAAAAGCATTAAAGTTTCTTAAAAACATGGGGGTAAATGTTTGGTTAAACACCAAGGTCACGGGCTATGATGGTAATGAAGCATTAACAAGCATTGGTAAAAAGATACAAGTAAAAACATTAGTGTGGACGGCTGGAGTAAAAGGTGATCCGGTGGGAGGTTTGAATGGGCTGGTGGTAGATAGGGCAAACCGGATCACCGTTGACGAATTCAATAGGGTTAAAGGTTACAATAACATATTTGCCCT
>CBDVAV010000705.1:0-2900 GCA_965372055.1 uncultured bacterium
ATTGATCCCAATGGGCTGGTTAAATGATACTGATATCCAGTCTTTTTCCTAATCCAGTTTCTATAATTTTCCTCAAAGTCGCCAATTCAATATCTGATCTGTCATTTTCGATCCTTGAGATATAAGTCCTGGTTGTTCCACTCATTAATGCCAATTCTTGTTGGGTCAACCCGGATTTTAACCTTGCCTCACGAATCAACCTTCCAATTTTCAAAGCTAATTCAGATTTTTCCGGTCTACTGTATTTTAGCAATACATCTGCCCCAATCTCATAGGGAACTTTTACTTTTTCTTTATTTCTTGATGTCATATATTGTTCCACGTTATTCCAGGATAATGTATTGTTTTGTAATTCAACCTTTGCAAATTCATTTGGGTTATACAAAATTGAAGCTGGTGATTTTTCATCCATTTCAATCCTTTTCAGAACCTTTCGGAAATCAATAATCCTTGATTCACCGTTATTGAAAACAACGGAAATTGCCAGACTTTCGATCCAGTTTATTTTTAATATTCGGGGTATTTTTATCTGTCGTCTCATTTTAAATTTTCAAAGGTATCTAATTAGATACCTTAGTCATTATTTATTTTCCATTATAAATAATAATATGAATTCGTAAGGACATTCTTCAAAAACTCCACTTCAACCTGACAAACATCAGTTTGGCTGATGCCTTGTAATTCTTGCTGTTGTCGTCATAAATGATTTGACCAACCAGATCCAGATCAAGGTTTGTGACAATGGATACAGTAACGGATGGGTTGAGAAACAGGGTTTTATCCGAAGGATAATAGATTGAGGCCAGGCCTGTATTAACCAATGGGTGCAAAGCATAAGAAGCCTGGAAAAAGGTAGTATATCTGTAAAATGATAAATTGCGGGCAGTAAGTTTACCTGCTGTAAAAAGAATTAATGGTGATATTGGCCTACTCGCCCCCTCGCTATTAAACAAAACGGAAGCATGGAGGTATAGTGAGTTTTTAAAGCTATAATCCCCTGATATAGATCCGACCAAAGCAGCATTATTTGCATTGGTTTTATAGGGCACGAAATAGGTCAATTCCCCTTTAAATCCTGCTGTTTTGATATTCCCGGCCCAGCCAGCCCCAAAGGTGATATCTTCTTGTGCCTTACCACCAATAAACTGGATGTCATACCCTCCCTTATTTACCGACCACATGCCTGCCATCACTACTTGATCAAAGTCATCACTAATGTTGGAGGCAAACTCGAAACTGGAAGCAAAGCCTGTATATTTTTTGATCCTCACTGCATCACTGCCTGGCCTTTCTTCATAATCAAAATCAAAAAAGGAATAGGTGTTAAAGAGATCGTTGGGGTTCCATACCAAGTTTTTTCCCCAGTTCACCCTTTGCCTGCCAACCTTGATTTCCCAATCCTCCTTTGTATATTCAAGGTAGGCCCTATCGATCATGGTGTGAATTACCAGCGATTTTTCATCTACAATGATTGCAGACAGATCGAAATAATCATCATTTACATCAATGAAATCACTATAAGTTGGAATTGCCTTCACCAAGTCGCCATGGAAGATGCGGTTTCTTAACTCAACACGAAAGGTGAAGTGATCGTTAGGGAACCATCGGAAATTAATACGGTTATGGATCAGGTTATCTACCAGGGTCGAATCACTCACAAAATTAAGGGTGACCAAGTCTTTGACATACCCATTAAGTGTCCATTTTCTTTCTTCCTCCTGGGCTTGGATGAAATATGGTTTAGAGAGAACAGTTAGTATCAGAAAACAACAAAGGAAATTTGGAACTATTTTCCCTATATAGCAGCGTTTAGCCCCTGGCTTCATCAGAAGTGATTTTGCCATCTTCCAGTGTAATAACCCTCCTGGCCTTTTCAATCACTCTTTGGTCGTGTGTTGAGAAAATAAAGGTGGCTTTTTCATTTTTGTTCATGTTGGCCATTATATCCAGAAGGTTACCGGCTGTCTTGGAATCGAGATTTGCCGTAGGTTCATCGGCAAGCACAAATTTGGGTTTTGAGGCCAAGGCCCGTGCCACTGCCACCCGTTGCTGTTGCCCCCCGGAGAGTTCACTTGGCCTGGTATTTAATTTATCTTCAAGGCCAACTAATTGCAACAACTGGTTAGCCCGGTTCTCCATTTCAGCCTTGGGCCAATTTTGTAACAGCATTATAAATTCAACATTTTCTTTTGCCGTTAATACAGGAATTAAATTATAGGATTGAAAAACAAAACCAATATTGTGCAAGCGGAAATCCATTAGGGCACCATCACTAAAACCTCCAATATTTTTACCATCCAACTCCACTTCTCCCGAGGTAGGATTATCCAGTCCTCCAATAAGATTAAGCAAAGTGGATTTTCCTGACCCTGAAGGCCCCACGATAGCCGTAAACTCGCCTTCTTGTATTTCAAGGTTCACATTACGAAGGGCTTCCACTGGCACTTTGGTGGTGTTGTAGGTTTTGCTGAGATTATGTGTTTTAATAACTGCCATGATCAAATTTTATGTAATGCTTCAATTGGTTTGAGTTTAACCGCTTTATACGCCGGATAAAGTGCAGCAAGTAATGCAGTTATTACCACGCCAATGGCAATTTGTATATATGCCGATGGCTCCACGAAAGGATATAGCACACTGCTATAGCCGTACTCTTTCAGGGCTGCCGAGTAATTACTTAAGTCTATACCGGATTTCGCCAACAGATTAATAGTTATATATCCTCCTATTAGCCCCAATGGCCCACCAACAATTGATAGGAATACAGTCTCGATCACAATCATCGTGAACACCCTGACCTTATTCATGCCCACGGCCATTAACATTCCCAGCTCCTTAAACCTTTCCAATACAGCCATCAGCATAGAATTTATGATCCCGAAAGCAAGCCCTATCATGAT
>CBDVAV010000706.1:0-2898 GCA_965372055.1 uncultured bacterium
AGCAAGGCTGAAATTGAGAAATTGAAACGGGAAAAAGGCGAGTTAAAAGAAAGCATTGAGGCCGATGCCCAAAGGAAACTCAATGAAAAATTAAGTGAGGAAAAAGAGAAAATCAGAAGGAGTGAACGGGACAATAACGAATTGGCCATAAGGGCGCTCGAAAAGAAACTGGAAGACCAGAAGAAGCTCACTGAAGAAATGAAACGCAAGCAGGAGCAAGGATCAATGCAGTTACAGGGCGAAGTCCAAGAGTTGGCAATAGAAGAATGGTTGGCAAATTCCTTTCCTTTGGATACGATTTCAGAGGTGAAGAAAGGTGCAAGAGGGGCCGATTGCATCCAGATAGTGAACACTAGAACAAAGCAAAATTGCGGCTCGATCTATTATGAAAGCAAAAGGACCAAAGACTTTCATGGTGGATGGATTGAAAAGTTCAAAGATGACATCAGGGATAAAGGAACCGATATTGGGGTATTGGTAACAGATGCCATGCCACCAGATATGGATAGAATGGGGTTAAAAGATGGGGTTTGGGTTTGTTCATACGAAGAATTTAAGGGATTGTGCAGGGTGCTTAGGGAGTCAATTATTCAATTGAACAATGCGCTTGTGTCCCAGGAAAACAAGGGGGACAAAATGAGTATATTGTATACCTATCTAACCAGTAATACTTTCAAATCACAAATTGAAGCTATAGTAGAAGGGTTCTCTCAAATGCAAACCGACCTCGACAGTGAAAAAAGAGCCATGCAACGGATTTGGAAAACAAGGGAAAAGCAAATTGAGAAGGTCGTTTCAAATACCATAGACATGTATGGTTCAATTAAAGGAATTGCAGGTAATGCAATTGGAACCGTAGAGGCACTGGAATTGCCAGGATCGATAGAGCCTGAAAAAGAGACTTCAATCCCTTTCCCAGAGTCCTCTGATGAGTCACCCTGAAAAGAAAAAAAGCAGAAATCAAAAACCAGGAATATGTATTTATTTTTTGACACAGAAACCACAGGATTACCAAAAAATTGGAAAGCACCTGTCACAAATCTAAACAACTGGCCCAGGATGGTTCAAATTGCCTGGCTGCAATATAACAAAGATGGAAATAGAATTAGTGCAAACAATTCCATTATTAAGCCTGAAGGATATACCATACCGTCCGAAGCATCAAGAATTCACGGGATCACCACTGAAAAGGCAATTAGTGAAGGAATGGATTTGTTTGGCGTATTACAGGACTTTCATGTACTAATTAATCAGGCTGATTTTTTAGTTGCTCACAACATGAGTTTTGATGAAAAGATTGTTGGTGCTGAATTATTGAGAAAAAACTTGACTAATACAATTGAAACCAGTAACAAAATTTGCACTATGTTAAGTACAACCAATTATTGTGCACTAAATGGACCTTATGGTTACAAGTGGCCTAAATTATCCGAACTGCACTTTAAGTTGTTTGGATTTGAGTTTGATGAGGCCCATGATGCAGCCGTTGACATTGAAGCCACAGCAAAATGTTTTTGGGAGCTAAGGCAAAGAGGTGTTTTATAATTTTTCCTTTTGCACTTCCTTGGAATTTCCGCAGTCACTTGGTTGTGCCGAGTGACAAAATATTAATCCTCCACAGAGCCCCTGATTATTTCTGAGGGTCAATCAGCCCTTAACTTTATGGAAAAATTTTATAGATATTTTTCCTATGGGCAACTCTTGCGAAAAGAACTTTATCGCCTTCTACGAACACACCAATTCTATAATTACCAGAACGAATTCTAAAAGCATCAGGAAATCCAGTTAATTTTTTGACACCTTGGTTCTGGTCGAATGAATCTGAATCTTTTATCATTTGGATGATTTCAAGGATAGCCTTTCTGTCTTTTGGTGTGGTAATTTTGTCAAGATCCTTATTGAACTTCTTTAAGAACTTAACTTTCATTAGCCCTTTAGCTTCGACAATACATCTTCTTCAGAAGCAACTTCAGATCGGTCAGCTTCTTTAAGCAGAATGGATAATCCAATATCTTCCATTTCTTCATCGGACAATACTTTGACATCCGCACCAAGTTTTTTCAGCAACTCGGACAGAAACTGGAATTCATTTGGATTTTTTGGGCTAACGACTATTGAACTCATAATGCAAAATTACAAAATCGGGCTGATAGAAACCAGCAAATGCGAAATTGACACTTTTATTCTTATAATTATACGGCGAGTTAACATATCAACCACCTAAAAAGCGAAAAAATATCTTATGTAAAAATCTGCTACTCCTTATTGGAAACTACCTCCATATACGTATTTATACTCTTTTGTATAGGTATTTATATTGGCCCCTAAAAAACCACTCAAATAATTAGCAGTAACTGCATAAGTGGAATACCTTTATTTATACTCGAAGGTAATGTTATTATTAGACCAAAGTAAATATGATAAAGTGCTAGAACCACTCCGGGATGTAACAATTAATAATTTGTTTGCCCGTTCAGTGGTAGAAAAAAAAGTTACGGGTACTGTATATATAGACAATATAGAAATGCCAAAAACATTTTATGTTGTTCATCCTTATGGCATGTCTCTACTTTTTGGAAAAACCGATAATAATGAATTTAATTTCAACTTTCTTGATTACGCATTGAACAATTTAAAAGTGCGGGATAAATATGAATGGTTGCAGGCTTATCCTGATTCTTGGAATAAAAAATTGATGGATCTATTTGGAGATAATCTGATTAAATATAAGGACAACATTAGCCGTAATAGGAGCAACATAATTGAAGAAAACACAAGGATTAATTTTGAATTCAATAAGGAGAAGTACCTTGATTTTAAACCTAAAAACAATAACAATGACCATAAAATTCTTAGGATGGATAAGCAATTGTATGAAAGCATGGAGGGAAGTGTAAT
>CBDVAV010000707.1:0-2893 GCA_965372055.1 uncultured bacterium
GATCGATTGATAATGTAGATGTAACAGCTTGGGGCAGGGTCACCCAACAGCAATTCCTGAACAACGCGTTTGATAACTCTTCCGGCTCCCGGGAAAATCAGGATGTAGGCCTGGATGGTTTAAAAAATGCAGATGAAAAGTTGTTATTTACCGATCTGTCAAACCTTCCAGATCCATCCTCAGATGATTTTGAATACTATTTGGGCAGTAGGCATGACGAACAAGATAATAAAGTGCTGGAACGCTACAAGGGATTTAATGGCATGGAAAATAATTCACCTATTCTCACCAATAATAGTTTGCCATTTACACCTTCTGGCAGTACCATCCCCGAAAATGAAGACCTAAACAGGGACAATACCCTAAGTGACCTTGAAGAGTATTACGAGTATTCCATTGATTTGAATTCAGGTTCATTCGAGGTAGGCCAAAACCATATAGTTGATAAGGTAACAAATTTGGCGGGTGTAAATGGAACACTTCAAAATGGCACAAGTGAGCAGGTAACCTGGTACCTGTTCAGGATTCCGGTGAGAAAATTTGATAATAAATTTGGGAATATTAGTGGGTTTAAATCTATTAAGTATGTTAGGACTTATTTAACCGATTGGTCCCAGCCCGTAGTTTTAAGATTTGCCAACTTCCAATTGATGGGAAGTCAATGGAGACGGTTCAAGGATGATTTGGAAAAAAGAAGGTTTGACACCCCCCCTGAAACTGACTTTACTGATTTTACGGTGTCAGTGGTAAATATTGAAGAAAATAGTTCAGGAAATGATTTTCGTGCGCCTTACGTGTTACCGCCGGGCTTTAAAAGGGATAGGGACAATACCTCTGCTATAGAAAGAAGGTTGAATGAGCAGTCCCTGCAAATGTGTGTTGAAGACCTTGAGGATGAAGATGCGCGGGCCGTTTTTAAAAATGTTGAAATTGATCTTATCAATTATGGCAGGATTAAAATGTTTATCCACGCTGAAAGTGATGATGCATCAGACGATGAACTCACCGGGTTCATCAGGCTTGGCAAAGATAACACGGAAAATTATTACGAAATTGAACTGCCATTAAAGATAACACCATTTAATCTTACTTCAGGAGGGGATCAACTACGCCGCGATGTATGGCCTTTGGAAAATGAAATTGATATACCCCTGGATTTCCTGTTTCAGATCAAGTCAAGGAGAAACGGAAGAAGAAACCAGGATGAGTTATTATTAAGGTACACGGAAACATTTACAGATCAGTTCCGCTCCTATAGAGTGTCCATTGTCGGCAACCCCAAATTGAGCCAAGTGAAAACCCTGATGATTGGCATCAGGAATCCAGACAGTGCAGATAAATCCTCTAAATCGGCATGTATTTGGGCTAATGAACTTCGGGTTACCGATTTCGACAAAACTGCAGGCTGGGCTGCGAACGCTTCGTTAAATGTCCAACTGGCAGATTTGGGCAGTATATCCTCTTCTGCAAGATTTACTACCTATGGGTTTGGAAGGATTCAGTCAAAAATTTCAGACAGGACCAGGGAAAATTCACTTGAGTATGATGTCGCGGCAAATATTGCCCTGGATAAACTTCTTCCAAAAAATACAGGCCTTCAAATACCGATGTACATGAGTTTTCAAAAATCAGTAATAACCCCTCAGTTCGATCCAAAAAGTGATGATATACCATTGGATGATGTACTTGCCTCTTTAAATGATGAAAAGCAGGAAAAAGATTATAAAAAAATTGTGCAAACACAAACAACCAGGAAAAGTATCAATTTCACTAATGTGAAGAAAGTAAAAATCAATCCCGATGCGAAAAAGCATATCTATGATATTGAAAATTTTTCCTTTACCTATGCGTACAGTGAAATCAATCACAGTGAATTCAATATAGCATCAAGGAATCAGAAAAACTATAAGGGGGCTGTCAATTACAATTACGGGTTTGATGGGTTTAATATTGAACCTTTCAAAAAATTAAAGTTCCTGGATGGTTCATATTTAGCTTTGTTGAAAGATTTCAATTTTAATCCCCTGCCCAACAGCTTCTCATTCAGGGCAGATTTAGATAGGGTATTTACCCGTACACAATACCGGAATGAAAACCTGGGAATCAAAGGCATAGCACCAAATTTTGAAAAATTCTTCACTTTCAACAGGACTTATGGTATGAGATGGAACCTCACTAAAAACCTTTCTTTGGATTATAGTGCCAGGGCCAATTCGATTATTGATGAGCCAGATGGGGATATCGGTAAAGAAGAACGGGAAGTGATCTGGGACAATTTGAAGGATTTGGGGAGGATGAAAAATTACAACCAGGATATAAGTGCAAATTATAGGGTGCCCCTAGACAAAATCCCCCTGGTAGATTGGATCAACACTGATCTAAGATATGCGGTTGGATACCGTTGGACTGCGGGGGCATTAAACCAACAGGATCGCCTTGGTAATCTGATTCAAAACAACAGGGACAGGACCCTAACAGGGAAATTTGACTTGGTCAAACTTTATAATAAAAGCAAATTCCTGAAAGAAGTAAATACACCACGTCGCCCAACTACAACCAGGCCAGGTCAAAGGCCAACCCAAACACCAGATACTACACGCACCAGACCGAACAATGGATTTATCAAGGGCATAATGCGGACGATTATGACGCTAAGATCGGTGAACTTTACCTACACGGTTGGCGAAGGGACTTTGCTTCCTGGATTTTTGCCCAGCCCATCATACTTTGGGCTGGACAGTGCTTTCAATGCTCCCGGTGCAGCATTTATATTTGGAAGTCAAAGTCCTGATATTAAGGAAACAGCTGCCCGAAACGGATGGCTGGCTTCTGGTTCTACACTTACCAACCCATTTAGCCAAATGCAGTCAGTAGATATCAGCTTAAGGGCTTC
>CBDVAV010000708.1:0-2893 GCA_965372055.1 uncultured bacterium
ATTGGAGTGGCAATTGTGGCCTTTTTATTCCTGGACTGGCAATATAACCTCGATAGCTTTCATCAAAATTCGAAAAACATTTATCAAGTGTCGAGTTTTATGAATGTTGATGGAGAAGTGGCTGAATGGGGAATTACACCCGAGCCCTTGAGCAATGCAATAAAAAGTGATATTCCTTCGGTTGTGGCAACAACTAGAGTGGATCGCGTTTCAGGAATTTTTAGTTACGGAGATAAAGTATTCAATGAGCGTGTTCAGTTTGTTGACCAAGAGTTCATGGAGATATTTAGTTTTCCGATAACTACTGGCAGAAGGGATGCGCTTAAAGATAAAAATGCCATCATCATCTCTGAAGACCTTGCCATTAAATATTTTGGGGAAGATGACCCAATTGGCAAACAAGTAACATTAACTTTTGACAGACGTATTAAAGAATCCTTTTTTGTAAAAGCAGTTACCAAGAACATTGACAATACAAGCTTTCCATTTGATATATTGATTAATTATGAATTAAAAAATGATATTGAAGTATATAATCCCACAGATGACTGGAGGAATTTTGCCGATGCTACATTTGTACAATTGGAAGCGGGCACTGTTTCATCAGACTTGATTCCATTGCTTGACAGGTATCGTCAACTTCAGAATGAAGCAAACGGAAAATGGTCAGTGGAAAAATTTGAAATGATACCCCTGGAAGACCTCTCGGAAAGAAGTGCACAACTACGACAAGCAATTTCTTTTGGAAATCAGCCGGAAGGCAACATTTCAATTGCAATTACTGCCTTGCTTTTATTGATCCTTGCTTGTTTCAATTATATGAACGTGGCCATTGTCTCTGCCACCACCAGGTTAAAAGAGATAGCATTGCGAAAAGTGATTGGGGGCGGAAAAACCGAGATTATCATTCAATTTTTGACAGAAAACATATTGTTATGTTCATTATCATTACTGGTTGGATTAGGATTGGCATATTATTTACTACTTCCGGGATTTAATTCCGGATTTCCATTTACTGTTCCATTTGAATTTTCTTCCAACGTAGCTTTTTTCTCCTTTTTTGGAGGAATACTATTGTTCACGGCCATAATTTCAGGGGCGTATCCAGCATTCTATATTTCTTCATTTTCACCCGTAAATATATTTAGTGGGAAAGAAAAATTTGGCAGAAAAAGCTGGTTGACAAAAATATTCCTCACATTTCAGTTCATGGTGGCTTTTTGGGTGATGGTTTCAGGATTTATTTTTACAGAGGCCGCCAATTACTTTAAAGGCAAGGATTGGGGATATAACCAGGAAGCAATAATAGTAATACCTATTGATGGTGAAAAACACTTTAATGAACTAAAAAATAAATTCGCCCAGAATCCGGATATCATTTCAGTGGCTGGCTCAAGGCAACACATTGCCCGGAGTACAGGAAGCACTACCATTGAGGTTGGCACCGATAAACATCAGGTGAATCACTTTGATGTTGGATTTGATTACCTGGAAACCATGGGCTTACGATTGTCATCAGGTCGGTTTTTTAGTGAAAATATTGAGTCTGATAAAAGTGAGCATGTAGTTGTTAATCAAAAGTTTGTAGAAAAACTTAACTGGGATAATCCCCTGGAACAAACCTTTTGGTACGATAGCATCAGATATTCGGTGATTGGTGTAATTGAAGACTTTCATTATAGGGCATTTTATAGCGAAATACTTCCTTCTTTCATGAGAATAACTGATGAAGCCAAATTTAATTTTATTGCTTCTAAAGTGGAAAGTGGCAGCGTTGCAAAGTCCAGGGATTTCATGAAGCAAACCTGGAAAACCACAGAACCTGATTTGCCATATGAAGGATTTATACAAGATGAGGTATTTGATGATTTTTTTACAAATGTTGATGCCAACGGTGCTCTTATGGTATTTATTTCAATCATGGCATTAGTATTAGCCTGTATGGGATTGTTTGGACTGGTGGCATTCAATATAAACAGAAGAATGAAAGAATATAGCATCAGAAAAATCCTTGGTGCAAATATGAGGGTGATCACAAAATCTATCAGTAACGATTTTATTTGGATGTTGATTATAGCCATGATCCTGGGGGCACCATTGGGATTTGTTACTATGGATGGACTTTTTACTTTGATGTACGCGGATAGGGAACCAATTGGAATTGCTCCTTTTTTGGTTAGTGCAGGAGCTATTTTATTAACTGCTGTGGTAACTGTTTCAACCCAGGTCAGAAAAGTAGCTAAAACCAATCCAGTGGACATGATCAGAAATGAATAATCGACATGCTAAATCAAAACCCTCCTAAACTGGCAAACCGAATTTTAAGGTGGTTTTGCAGAGAAGATTTACTGGAAGATATAGAAGGGGATATTTCTGAAATATTTTTTAAACAAGCCAATGATAAGGGTCACAAAAAGGCTTCTATTCTATATTTATGGAATGTGGTAAGATTTATAAAATGGGGCAACCTGAGAAAACCAAATTTGAACCAACAAAATGCTTTTGGTATGTATAAAAATTATATAAAAATCTCTCTCCGATCAATGGCAAGGTATAAGGGATATACTATGCTGAATATTCTAGGACTTACTGTAGGACTGGCAAGTTCTATTTTGACCTTACTGTACGTGCAAAATGAATTTGCTTATGATAGATTTCATAAGAATGGCGACAATATTTATCGTCTGTTAGTAAAGAATAATACTAATGGTAATACAGGAAGTGGAACTGCTGGCCCCGTTACGCGTCGACCCGGCTGAACCTCGGCAAAGCAGCGGTCAGTGGAGCGCGATCGCCCGACTGAATCCGGGTGTGACCATCGAGCAGGCCCAGGCGGAGATGAGCACCGTCGCCGCCGGGCCGTACTGGTCGACCGTCTTCACGACGTCGAGCT
>CBDVAV010000709.1:0-2889 GCA_965372055.1 uncultured bacterium
AGTATGGGGTTTTTTAACGTTTGAACCTCAACTAAATCAACAGTTTTTTTTAATAGATTCTCTAATGCCTCCTTTAAGTCCATATAATTATCGAAGTAGTCAAGTCGATTTACATTGCCAAAGCGAACTAAAAAATCAACATCACTCTCTTTACTAAATGAAGTTGTTAAAACTGATCCAAAGGCATGCAACTCTTTTACATGATGTTTTTTACATAAATTAATAATCTCATCACGATTTTTTTGAATCAGCTTCATACAATGCGAAGATAATAATTAATTATTCTCTGAAAATCTACTTGTAATTGTGATATTCTGGTCACCATTCAAATGTTAAATATCCCCTTACAGTTATCAAACAGCCACCACCGCTTTTATATGTGGATGAGGCTCGTAATTTTCAAGTGTGAAATCCTCGTACTGGAAGTTGAAAATATCTTTCACCTCAGGGTTGATTTTCATCGCAGGTAACGGCCTAAGTTCCCTGGTCAACTGTAATTCTGTTTGTTCCAGGTGATTGGAATACAAATGGGCATCGCCAAAAGTATGAACAAAATCACCGGGCTTCAGGTCGCAAACCTGGGCCATCATTAAAGTCAGCAAAGCATAGGATGCAATATTAAACGGAACACCCAGGAATACATCTGCCGAACGTTGATACAACTGGCAGGATAATTTTCCATCTGCCACGTAAAACTGGAAAAGTGTATGACAAGGCGGTAATGCCATTTTATTTACTTCCGGAACATTCCAGGCACTTACAATCAAGCGGCGCGAATCAGGATTGGTCTTGATCTGGTTTACCAATTGAGTTATCTGATCTATTGATTCCCCATTTGGGGAAGGCCAGCTTCTCCATTGATGTCCATACACAGGGCCAAGCTCACCATTTTCATCGGCCCAATCATCCCATATCGATACACCATTATCATTGAGGTATTTAATATTGGTATCGCCATTCAGAAACCACAGCAATTCGTAAACGATAGACCTTAGATGGAGTTTTTTAGTAGTTAATACTGGGAAGCCGGCAGATAAATCAAATCGCATTTGATAACCGAAAACACTTAAAGTTCCAGTCCCTGTCCGGTCGTTTTTCTCTGAGCCGTTTTCCAAGATGTGCCTCAGAAGTTGATGATATTGTTGCATAGTAAAGAGGAATTAGAGTCTGCTAGGCAAAGTTAATATCTTACAAAAAATAATAACAACATGAAGTGAAATAAAGATTTAAATTTCTCGATTTTATATCCATTTACATAGTATCATTTGTTGGTTAACTCAGTTTGCACTATAATTCCATTAAATTCACCTTAAGAAAAATTATGAGACAAATTCCATTATCAATCATCCATGTGTTATTATTTGCTACACTCTTAACCGCACAAGACAATGTAGAATCAACCATCAAAAGCATCTATAATGAATCACTCTCCAACGGTGAGAGTTATCAGATGCTCGATTACCTTGCCAACAACATTGGCGGCAGGCTCAGTGGATCCCCTCAAGCAGCTGCAGCGGTAGAATGGAGCAGGCAGGTAATGGAAAATTATGGTTTTGATAAAGTTTACTTGCAAGAAGTAAAGGTCCCGCATTGGGTAAGGGGTTCTAAAGAGAAGGCAAGTATTGTGAATTCAAAAAGAATTGGCTCACGGCAAGTAAATGTTTGTGCTTTAGGAAATTCTATTGGAACCGGAGCTGGCGGGGTTCATGGAAATATAATAGAAGTTCAAAATTTTGAAGAACTCGAATCGTTAGGCAAAGAAAATATTGAGGGTAAGATAGTTTTTTTTAACCGACCGCTTGATCCAACCAAAATCAATACTTTTGCTGCTTATGGTGGTGCTGTAGGTCAACGTGGAAGTGGAGCTTCACAAGCTGCAAAATATGGTGCCATTGGTGCGGTGGTAAGGTCAATGAATCTTTACCTGGATGATGTACCCCATACAGGCTCTCTTAGGTACGACCCCGAATTACCCAAAATACCTGCAGTGGCCATCAGTACCAACGATGCTGAACTTTTAAGCAGTCTTTTAAAAGATGATCCAGGCGTAAACTTTTATTTCGAAACTCACTGTAAAACCCTTCCCGAAGTGACTTCCTATAATGTTATTGGTGAATTGACAGGTACAGAGAAGCCAGAAGAGATCATTGTGGTGGGAGGGCATCTGGACTCCTGGGACCTGGGTGATGGTGCCCATGACGATGGTGCCGGTTGTGTTCAATCCATAGAAGTATTGAGAATATTTAAATCCCTGGGAATTAAGCCAAAACGAACTATTAGGGCAGTAATGTTCATGAATGAAGAAAACGGTTTGCGTGGTGGTCGAAAATACGCTGAAATGGCAGCATCAAACAATGAAAATCACATTGTGGCCCTGGAATCGGACCGCGGTGGATTTACCCCCAAAGGATTTGGGCTTTCCGGAACAGATGAACAAGTAAAAAAATTTAAAAGTTGGGCAAAGTACTTCAAACCATACGGGATCCATGAATTTACCGAGGGTGGTGGAGGGGCTGATATAGGCCCACTTAAACCACAAGGAACTGCATTGATTGGTTACATCCCTGATTCACAAAGGTATTTCCGGTTTCACCATACTTCCATTGATACTTTTGAGTTTGTAAATAAAAGGGAGTTGGAACTTGGGGCTGCATCAATGGCTGCACTTGTGTATTTGATTGATCAGGAGGGTTTATAGAGAGTCTGATCGTGAGTTGAATTCATTTTAAATCTAAAGATCAATATCCTAAAAAAAATTGTATCAAACTAATCCTAGAAAATTGTGATCGAAGTTACGATGCTGGATTATTTTGTTACTTTTTAACTAAACTAAGGAATGTTTTAACTAAACATAAACATATGTTTAGTTAAACTAAATTTGGCTTTGCA
>CBDVAV010000710.1:0-2869 GCA_965372055.1 uncultured bacterium
TAATTCTTGAAAAAGGCAGAATAAGACCTGCGAAAAAAAAAGAAATTCCTTTTGGGATAATATCAAGTGGCAATGGGATAATTGCTGGTAATTTCAATGAGTGGCCAGAGAAATACCTGAAAGATGATTTGGGGAATTTGGTGACAGAGGTGTACAAAGAAGAAATATTAGTTCCAAAAACAGAGGTTGTTGAAAAAGAGAAACAAAAAATCAGAAAGAAAAAAGTGAAGGAAGAATTACCCCGCACCGAAATTAAGTTAAAAGGTAAAAAATTCTGTCAGGTAAAAGCCATTGAAACTGTTACCCGTGAAATTGAAGAACTGGTATTTAAAGAGGTGCCGTTATTTGATAAGACTGGAAAGACAAAAATAGGCGTTCATCAACTTCCTTTGATGGAAACTTATTCTGATGAGGTAGAGGTGCTGGACAAAGATGGTAATCCTGTAATGGTGAAAACAGGGAAGTTTGTCACTAAAGAACGGCCAAAAATAAACCCTAAGTACAGTGAGAAGAAGAAATATGTCTCACGAATTGACAGGCCTGAATGGAACTGTGTTGGACTATTAGGACAGCTTCCATTGCATAAAGACCAGCCTGTGGCACCGGGTTGGGTTAAAATTAAAAATGTTTCTAAAGAGGTGGAACTGTGGCTGGTAAAATAGTAATGGGATTTGAGAATTTAGAATTTAGATTTGAGATGAAATTTTACAAAATAATACAGATAACCAAAAACGATAAACCATAAACCAAAACACCATAAACCATAAAACCATGAAAGAAGTAAACTTAAAATTAGCCGTTGAAGAAGCCAATGTGATCTTGAATTCATTGGGCAATTTGCCATTTGTTCAGGTACATCAGCTTATTGCCAAAATCCAGGCCCAGGCAGGGCAACAATTAAATGGCATCACTAATCAAGAAGATGAAAAGAAAGTAGTAAAGGAAAAAGCCAAGTAGTTGTCAAGACAAAATTTCAAGGATTTAAGTAGTTGATGTCCATTGATTCCAGTCTGGAAAAACCAATGATGGAAAAACAGATCACCATATCGAAGGGAAAGCCCGAATATCCAAGTATGGATTATGATTTTCTTCGCCAAAAGGGTATTGAACATATCCAAAAATTGGCAGGGAAAACCTGGACGGACCATAATATTCATGATCCGGGGATCAC
The DNA here is from genome assembly GCA_965372055.1 of uncultured bacterium. Taxonomy (GTDB): domain Bacteria; phylum Bacteroidota; class Bacteroidia; order Cytophagales; family Cyclobacteriaceae; genus CBDVAV01. Next base: position 1,172 of record CBDVAV010000710.1, read on the forward strand.
AATTTTGGAAGTGCTTTGTTATGCCATCACTGAGCTTGGTTATCGATCTAATTATGACATCAGGGATATAATTGCCAGCGGTACTGATACTGATGGTAATGAGTTTTACACCGCGGCACAAATACTGCCATGTAATCCATTAACCAGCAATGATTTTCGAAAGTTGATCATTGATTGTGAGGGTGTAAGAAATGCCTGGTTGGAAAAACCAATAAAGTACGAGCAGGATATCTATTTTAACAAAAATACCAAACTACTTGATTATGAAATCGGGGAACGGATCAGGCTAAAAGGTTTGTATGATGTCCAATTGGAATTTGAAGAATCAAAGGTGCGCAGTAACCTGGCAGAAGGTAAAACCCTGGAAAGAATCGAAGACCTGAACGGTAATATTATCAAATGGGAACTTGATGTCATTTCAAATCAATATGAATTGGAGGTGGAATTACCATATTGGGATCAACTGGATGACATCTGGAACCAAAAGCTACAATTTGATAATATTACCATTAAAGATAAACCCATAGAATACGAGGCTGGTGAAAGATATGATTTTTTCTTCAAGCTGGCCATTGTTCCCGATACCAGCCAAGCTATTGATGCCCCTCAAATCGAGGTGGAATTGCCGGTAAGGGTTAAGGTTAACCTGGATTCGGAGCTTTATGAAAGCTTGGAAGAACGGGAAAAAAAAATCGAGGAATTGGGATTGATGGAGAAGATCAAAAATGAACTAATCAATGGGTCATTGATCGGGTATTTTAACAATAAAACTATTATTACCCAACAAAAGGTATATGCCGTAAGTTGTAAATTGCAAAATTACCGTAATCTCTGTGAGGACTTTTTTGAGTTCAAATCTGTCCGGGTACAAGAAATCGGGATAAAGGCAGATATCGACTTTATACCAGGATATGATGGACAAAAGCTCTTGTTGAAAATATTTCAAGAACTTTATAAATATTTCAGCCCCACTATAAAATCCCATACTTTAAAAGAATTACAAGTTCTGGGCTTATCTGTTGATGAAATCTTCGAGGGGCCATTATTGGACAATGGCTTTATCAGAACAAAAGACCTGGAAGCACTTAACAGGCGTGATGTGATCTACACCTCTGACCTTATCCATATCATTATGAAGATAGAAGGAGTGAAATCTGTTCAGGATCTCAGGATATCAAACTACATCTATAACCAGTTAATAAATGAGGATATTGCCAATTGTCTAAAATTGGTAGCCCCGGAAACTTATCAACCTAAACTAAGCATAGATAACTCCAATATATCGTTATTTATGGAAGGTTCAGTCATTGATGCCAAAATCAATGAAAGCAATTTTCAGCCTGCACCGGAAGATGGGAAAGATACTGATGATACTGATGATACTGATGATACTGATGATACTGGGGATACTGGGGATATTGAAGATACTAATGGTGATCTGGAAATTCCACGGGGAGAGAGTACTAAAATTGAAGACTACTTTTCTTTGCAAAACCATTTCCCTACCGTCTATGGCATCGGCGATGGAACCCTTCCGGATTCGGCCTCAGAGATCAGAAAAGTCCAGGCAAAACAACTAAAAGCATACCTGCTGTTGTTTGAGCAATTGATCGCCAATAACCTTTCCCAGTTGGCTCATGTAAATGATTTGTTTTCTATCAATAAGAATATGCAGCAAACTTATTTCTCGCAAACCCC
>CBDVAV010000711.1:0-2868 GCA_965372055.1 uncultured bacterium
TAGAGGTCATTAAAAAGGCTTTTAATGATTGGAATCGAAAACGAAATTTGGTAACCCTCCAAAGCGTCTTTGCCGAAGTCGGCTACGACGTAGGCGCAAGGCGGGCAAGCTAGTATTATAAAATTATCTTGTGTTATGCACGGCACAAATCAAATGTGGTTCCCGGCAGCGTTTCATACATCGTCAATATTCAAAGGATTTGGTTGCTTTCCATCAATATCGCGGACCCCGTACTCAATACCTAGTTCTGCTGCTATTTGTACAGTTCCTGTTTTTTTTATGATTTGTGGGTCCTTTGCCAAAGCAGAAACTATTCTTCCAAGAAATTGCGGAGATTCAGAATTACCCAAATCAAGGTATTCCGCTAATTTAAGTACTCTTTCGGTGCGTACAAGTCCTGGATAAAGTGAGACTACAGAAACATTAAAGGGTTTTAGATTTTGAGCTGTATCGTATGTAAGTTTATCGGTTGCTGCTTTTGATACGCCATATGTAACATTGGCAACAAATTTTTGAGCAGACCAAAAAGAGATGTTTACAATTAATCCGCTTTTTGCTTTGGTCATCAGTTTAGCTGCATGATGGCTGGATACATAATGAGCACGAACACTAGATGAAAACATTAAGTCCCATTGTTTAAGGGGTTGTTGCCAAAAAGGTTTTTCCCAAATGTATTCACCTTGTTCATCAAACATCACTTCATAACCACCCCAAACATTGTTTACAAGGATGTCCAATTTATTATGCTGGGTCTCAATTTTTTTGAAGACCTTGTTGACTTCCTCGTCATTTCGATGATCACATAATAGAGCGATCCCCTCACCACCCATTTCAGTAATAAGCTCAGCAGTTTGCTGAACAGTCCCTGGCAGGTCCTTATTCACTTTCTTTGATCTACCAGTAACATAAACGGTTGCTCCTGCCTCACCAAGACCAAGAGCAATTCCTCTACCTACTCCTCTGCTTGCTCCAGTAACAAGGGCTATTTTCCCTTTTAGATGTTTCATAATGATAACTGAAATTTCATCTAAACATAATAGATTTTTTCCATGTTAGAGCAAGTTACTTAGCCAGTGCATAATGTTTAATGTAAATTGTTCGTTTTGACAGTTCCTGTAGCTTAAACCATACCTCCGCCCCTCTCCATTTCGAATACGTTGCTGTGTTGTCACCATTGCAGCTTCTCCAAGCACAACTAGTCTTCCTATACCATATTCCATTGCCAATCCTTGAACTCTTCCAGCAGCAGATTGATAAATAGTTTCCAGGTTCTGTCGCATCTATTATCCTATAAATATAAAATCGAAGTCATTTTTTTGATTAAGCTGCCAATAAAAGGAATGAGTTTGTGTTTACTGGGAGAAAATATTATATGAAATGGTGTTGATTAAGGGAATTGATTAATCATTAATTACGATTTTGCAACAATAACAATTATCGAATCTTAATATGGTTAAAAATTACTTTAGGGTTGCATTTAGAAGCCTGAATCGCAATAAGCTACATTCATCTATTAATACTATTGGACTGGCAATAGGTATGACTTGCAGTATCCTGATTGCTTTGTTTGTCCAGTTTGAATTTAGCTATGATCGACAAAATAAAAATGCTGATAAAATATATCGTCTCGTTGTAGATCTTGAGGCCAATGACTGGGCAATTTCCGCATTCCCACTGGGTGCCCTGCTTCAGGAAAATTTTCCGGAGATAGAAACTTACACCAGAATCAAACCAGTTGAACCCTATATTACAAACGAGTTTACTAATTCAACCATTAAACAGAAAATATTCTTTGCTGACTCCACTGTTTTTGATGTAATGGATATCGAACTTGTAAAAGGTAATTCAACATCAGCTTTAACTAAAATTAATTCGATGGTGCTTACGGAAGAAAGGGCCAAAGTGTTTTTTGGAAATGAAGATCCTGTAGGCAAATACCTTGTGATAGGTGAAAGACAATTGGAGATTACGGGAATCTTCAAACCACTTCCATCTAATTCGCATGTCCATATTGAGGGTATGGTCTCTTCTTTAAGTTACTCTCCTATGGCCCCAGATTTTGAAAATGGATGGAATTATCTCACAAGTCACTATACTTATTTGGTAATGTCTGAAGACCTAGACTACAAGGCTTTTGGACAAAAAGTCTCTACTTTCTTAGATGAATATCAAGAGTTAACCCCTGATGATCGCAGAAACATTATCAAGTTACAACCACTTACTTCTATCCACTTGAACTCTAACAGAGGTTTGGAGATTGAGGCTAATGGCAACGTCAAAACGATATATATATTTTCTGCGATAGGGCTCTTTATATTGATAATAGCCTGTATCAACTTCATGAACCTATCAACAGCTCAGTCGTTTAAAAGGGCCAAAGAAGTTGGAATTAGGAAGGTGATCGGAAGTACAAGGCCGCAGTTAATATTCCAGTTTTTAAGTGAGTCAGTTGTGGTTAGTGTTTTTTCAATGACCATTGCCACATTATTACTTATCCTGATTATACCAGAATTTAACGAAATATCAGGAAAGCAATTAATACTTAATCCAATTGAAAATATTCTCGTGGTAGTTGTATTTATTGGGATTACTATTTTTGTTGGACTTTTTGCAGGAATGTACCCGGCATTCTTCATGTCTGTATTAAATCCTGTAACTATTATCAAGGGTACTTCTTCCACCAAGTTAGGAGGTCAATCGTTGAGAAAGGGTCTGGTAGTCCTGCAATTTGCAATAGCTTTCGTCATTATTGTCAGTACTTATATCGTTTATTCACAATTGGATTTTATGCTCACAAAAGACATGGGTTTTGAAAGGGAGCAAACACTTGTGTTAAGGTTACCCAATGATAGTATTGGTGACCTAACC
>CBDVAV010000712.1:0-2858 GCA_965372055.1 uncultured bacterium
GACTCACATAAAAAATTTAAAATAGAGAAAGAACAAACCAGAAAAGAAAGTTTAAAACAGATCATGAATGTTGAATGCTGTGAAAAGATGTTGATCAACCGTGGAAGTAAGTAAAGATTAATTAATTTGACAGATAGAATCTCAATATTGATCATCACAAAATCTATAATATGAAAAGCATCACTTCATATACTAAATCACTAAACATAGTCCTCCTCTCATTTATTCTTTATTTTATCCAAACTCATACTGCTTACACTCAGGTGAAAGCGTGGGAAGGGACAATTACCATACCTACTTACGGTTGGGAAGATGATGTCAATCCGAAATTCTGGGCTATGGAAGCAGGGGCCAAAGGCGCAACCACTGTGAAAGCTTCTATTACCTATCCATATAATATGCAGGATCACCTTTCCAGAAAGCTGGAAAATGTTACTTACAAAGCCATCTTCCTTGAAAATGAATATTTAATAATTACCTGCTTGCCAGAATTAGGAGGTAGGCTTCATTCGGTATACGACAAGACTACGAATCAGGAGGTTTTTCATAAAAATGATGTGATAAAACCAAGCATGATAGCAATGAGAGGAGGTTTTATCAGCGGTGGGATAGAATGGAACGCAGGACCACAGGTACACACAGTAACAATTCTATCTCCGGTAGATGTACTTTCAGGTGAAAATGAAGATGGCTCTGCCTACATCGAAGTCAGCAACTTGGAGAAAAGTTTGAGAACAAAATGGACAGTGCGTGTTACCCTTCATCCGGGAAAGGCTTTGCTTGATGAAGATATCCGCATTTACAATCCTACCGATGCTATGAACCCGTATTATTTTTGGAATTGCACGGCTTTTCCTCAATTGAAGGGGACACGTTTCATATATCCCATGAGCAGGGGGACTGATCATTTTGGAGTTAAGTATTTTGACTGGCCAGTCAATGATGGAATTGATCTGTCCTGGACTAAAAACTATATGGAAGCAGCATCAGTATTCGCTGTTGATTGTGCATACGATTTTTTTGGGGCTTACGATGTAGACCTTGACAGAGGAATTGTGCAGGTGGCAAATCATAACGAACACCTTGGCAAAAAAGCGTGGACCTGGGGTCAGGGAGAATATGGGCGTGTAAGCATGAGGAATCTGGGGAATAGAGACCCTGAATACATAGAAGTACAAAGTGGCCCCTTGCAGACCCAGTCTGATTATGGCTTGTTATCACCCGGCGCATCTATTTCATGGAAAGAATACTGGTACCCCATTCATGGTCTAAACACAGGTTTTGAGTTTGCCACAGAAAAGGTTGCCATACAAACCAGCCACAGCAAAGACAATATTAGAATCAATTTGATATCAACAGAAGTAATAAAGGGGGTAAAATGCATCATAATTGGCGGTAGAAAAGAGATCCAAAGAAAAGTGATCGATCTTTCTCCTTTATCATCGGTTATACTTGATATGCACAAATCTTCACTGGATACTGTAACAGTGTTACTTGAAACCAATGATGGTGATGTCCTGGCAAAATTTCAAACGCCTCTCCCACTAACTCCTGTGAATCCGATACAACCAGCTTCATATGTAAACAAGGAAGATGCTGCTCTTAGTGTTGAGGAGAATTTTCTCAAAGCCCAGAAATTCGACAGGGCCCTCGATCGAATCAAAGCCAGGAAATATTACAACGCAGCACTCAAATCCGATTCACTCCATTTAGCCTCACTACGTAACCTGGCCATACTTGATTTTGAATCAGCCAAGTATGAGAAAGCAGAGTCCCAATTGGTAAAAGCGCTGAAGCAGATCCCCAATGATGATGGTCTTGCGTGGTACTTCCTAGGGTTATGTCAATTAAAAAGGAATGATACCAATGGTGCCCAGGCAAGTGGTTTCAAAGCATCCAGGTGCTTAGGGACGGTGGCAAGGGGTTACGATCTGGTTGGAAGAAGTTATATGCTTAACAATGAATATGGTGAAGCAGAAAAATATTTTCTTAAGGCGCACTTATCTGATCTCAACGATCCACTTATATATCATCATTATCTGCTTGCAACTTATGCGGGTGGTAAAAAAGAAACAGCCCTGACTTTGGCATCAAAACGAATTGAGGAGTATCCGACAGAACTATCTACCCGGTTTTTATTAGCTATATCAGATCAGGAAAATAATAGTGTTGATGAGATAAAAGATTTTCTTGGTGAAGATGATTTTGAAATACTGGAAACAAGTTTTGTTTTCTCACGCCTGGGTATGGTAAAAGAGGCGATCCAAATTCTGGAATTGGGTAGTGTTAAGTCCTCGTCAGCCGATGATCAAAACCATCTTATCCAATACCAACTTGGCTATCTTAATTATCTGAATGGAGATAATAACAACGCCAAAGAGTATTTGGAAAAAGCATCAGGTAACTACCAGGATTTTAATCTGGCATCCAGGCCGGAAATGGAAAATACCCTCACTTATGCACTTAAAATGAATCCAAGGGATGCCCTTGCTTCTTACCAGTTGGGAAATCTTTATGCAAATTTTGGTCGCCTGGTTGAAGCAGAAAAATTTTGGAAAATTGCTGCTGTGTCGGATCCATCAATGAGCATTCCCTGGCGTAACCTGGGGCTTTATTATTGGGTTGTAAATAATGATCATAAAGAATCAGAATTATCTTATCGGAATGCCATAAAAACCAGGCCCCTTGACCAGACACTGTATCGTGATCTGGCAAAAGTACTGGTGGATAACAACAGGTTAAAAGAGGCGATCATTCTTCTTGAAAAAATGAAATATAAGGGAGTGAAAAGATCTGATGTGGTCATTGATCTTGCACAATATTATCTTGATTACAACAGGTACTATCAATGTGTGATA
>CBDVAV010000713.1:0-2857 GCA_965372055.1 uncultured bacterium
TTTTTGTTCACCGATATTTTACAGTGAGGTGAATAGATTGATGAAGGTTGTCTTTTAGGATATATCGCTTAAATTTTAGTTTTAATACTGAAGGATGATTGGTATTCCTTCTTCTTTAACGTGGTGAAAATTAATCAGAAAGTATTGGTTGGATAGTCTGGAAAATTGCCTTCAATCGCTAAGCAACTTCAGGATTGTGATTATCATTACGGTTGATAAGCTTTTTATCTTCCACATTCTTATCCAGGAATTTATTTATCTTTTCAATATTGTAGTTGGATTTGATCTCACCAAAGGTGTCGATCTTGATATCAAAACCTTCAAGATCTGGGTTAACTTTTGGACTTTCTTGTTTCTTTTTGCTTTTGGTTCCCATCAGTTTATTGTTTTAAGGTAAAGTTTTGATTGCTGTTTTTAATCTCTTTACTGTTTCTTCCTTTCCAATAATCGACATAACCTGCATTAAATCAGGTCCCCCACCAACCCCTGTGATTGCCAATCGGATAGCTTGAAACACTTTTCCTAAAGATATATTATTCTTCTCCAATGTTGATTCAAGCAAATTTTTAGCAATATCTTCATCAAACTCATCCGAATTTTCCAAAGTTATTGCAAATTCCCGAGCAATCAACTTTGCTTCCGGTCCCCACTTTTTTCTTGACACTTTTTCATCGTATTTTTCGGGGCTTCTATATAGATAGCAATTATTTTGCCATAAATCCTTAGCAAAATCAACTCTCCCTTTCATCAGGCCAGCGATCTTTATTGCTTTCCCTAACGCAATTTTCTGATCGTTTGAATTGATATTTTGAACAATTTCCTTTGCTAATTCAATATCTGAAACTTGTTTTAAATACTTTTGGTTAAACCAGATTGCCTTATCAACATCAAATTTCGCTCCTGATTTATTTACTTTGGTAAGATCAAATACTTTGGTTAATTCCTCCAGGGAATAGATTTCTTGTTCTGTTCCGGGGTTCCAACCTAGAAATGTCAGAAAATTAAGAAATGCATCAGGTTGATAACCTTGCCCTTTATAACCAATTGATAATTCATTGGTTTGAGGATCTTTCCAATCGAGTGGAAAAATTGGAAATCCGTCCTTATCTGCATCTCTCTTACTCAATTTTCCTTTTCCGCTCGGTTTAAGTAACAACGGTAAATGGGCCATCTGTGGAATGTTTTTCCCCCATCCCAATCTATTATATAACAGAATGTGCAAAGGCGTTGAAGGCAACCATTCCTCGCCTCTGATTACATGGGAGATTTTCATCAGGTAATCATCCACCACGTTGGCAAGATGGTAGGTTGGCATTCCATCTGATTTCAAAATCACTTTATCATCAAGCTGACTACTGTTTACTTGGATTTTCCCCCTGATATGATCTTCAAAGCTTATGATCTGCTCTGGATCCACTTTGATTCTTATAACAAAGCTTTCAGTCTTTTTCAGATTCTCAATCTCCTTCATGGGCAATGAAAGCGAGTTTTTCATTAATGATCTGCTGGAGTGACCATAATTTTGATAATCAGCACCTTGATTCTTTAGTCGCTCCCTCATCTCGCTCAACTCATCCGGGGTGTCAAAGGCCAGGTAAGCATGCCCGTTTTCAACTAACTCCCAGGCATATTTACTGTAAATAGCCATCCTTTCAGATTGCCTATAAGGTCCAAATTCACCTGGGTTTTCAGGACTTTCATCAGGTTCTATTCCAATCCAGTGTAATGACTTTTTGATATACTCTTCCGCACCTGGCACTAACCTTGTTTGATCAGTATCCTCAATTCTGAGAATCATTGAGCCATTATTTCGCTTGGCAAACAGATAGTTGTATAGGGCAGTGCGAAGCCCTCCGATATGTAAAGGCCCTGTAGGACTAGGTGCAAATCTGACTCTGATTTCAGTCATAAATTATTATGAATCTAAACGGTCATTTATAACAGGCTGTTATGCAACTGCTATACAGGAAATCTCAACGTTTACATCTTTAGGCAGCCTGCTTACTTCCACAGTTTCCCTCGCTGGCGGATTATCCTCGAAGAAATTGCCATAGGCTTCATTAATGGTAGCAAAATCATTCATGTCTTTTACAAAAATGCTGCACTTTACAACTTCATTAAAGGACAAGCCTGCCTGCTGGAGTATTGCATTCAGGTTATTCATTACTTGCTTTGTTTCAGTGGCAATATCGCTATTGATCAATTCTCCGGTCGGTGGATGAATTCCCACCTGACCTGAAATAAATAGAATACCTCCGGCTTTCACGGCTTGACTATATGGCCCAATGGGGTCTGGTGCATCTGCTGTTTTTATTATCTCTTTCGTCATGTTTTGATTCTAGTATTAATAAGTATTTTTGATCAAATTTAATCATAACTATAATCATTAAGCGACTTTAGTATGAATGTTTTAGTAGTTGGTAAGGATGAAAGCATATTGGAATTCAAGCAGAAGTTTAGCGACAAACATAAAATTACAGGAGTATCAACACATGATTTTAATGATGAAACACTTAATGGTGTTGATATTGTTTTTGATTTTATCCTGGAAGAAGAGCCTGATGCTTATGATTTATTTGATAAAGAAGGATTGCCATTATTCATGAATTCCATAAAAACCTGTTTAAAGGAATTTGCCTTTTTGTACGGAAGCAAAAAGTGCAGTTTATTTGGCTTTAATGGGCTGCCCACTTTTGTGAACAGAGGAAGCTTGGAGCTTAGTGCTTTAAGTGAAGAAGATGGGGAAAGTGTTAGCTCGTTAATGGTTCAAATGAATACAGAGTTTTACTTAGTTGAAGATAGGGTGGGGATGGTAAGCCCTAGGATTATCTGCATGATTATTAATGAGGCATATTAT
>CBDVAV010000714.1:0-2855 GCA_965372055.1 uncultured bacterium
CTATGAAAAAGGTTTTATTATTATTTACAGTATTGATATTTGTACTGGCATCATGTACCTATAGAACTTGTCCTACTTATGCTAAAAATGATAAGAAGGAAAAATCTAAATTAGAGGTTCAAAAGGATCGGATTTAGCTGTTCTTTGGAAGTTTTATACCCCAGGCACAAAGGCTTATCCAGCCAAACAGGAATGCTGCCCCGCCTACCGGGGTAAGTATTGCAAAGAACTTTAGATCCAATAGTGAAATTCCATACAAGGATCCTGAGAAGAATATGATCCCAATTGAAAAACCGAAAACGGCAAAAATTATCAATCTGGAATGGTAGCTGTTTAAAAGAACACCACAGATTATCAAGCCTAAGGCATGGTACATCTGGTATTTAACCGCTATTTGAAATGTTTCATAATACCCACTGTTCACAAGGCTATCTTTCAACAGATGACTGCCAAAAGCACCAAATGCCACTGACAATGCCGCGAAGGCTGCCCCTGAGATTATTGAGAATTTCTTCATTGTTTATATATTCTTTCCCCAAAAATAGCAGTACCAATCCTGATCATGGTACTGCCTTCTTCAATGGCAACTGTATAATCATTTGTCATACCCATGGATAGCTCTTGCATGTTTATGTTCTGAGGTAAATTCATGGTTTTTATTCTGTCAAAAAGGTTTTTCAAATTTCTGAATTCGATTCTGATCTCGTCCAGGTTATTTGTAAAAGTTGCCATACCCATTAATCCCTGTATTTTGATGGAATTAAAGGTGGCTAGCTCGGAATCCTTGATCAGATCCAATAATTCATCTTCATTAAAACCAAATTTAGATTCTTCGGCAGCGATATATATTTGCAACAGGCAATTAATTGTTCTCTTGTTTATTTGTCCATGTTTATTTATTTCACGTAACAAACGCAGGCTATCTGCCGAATGGATCAAATGGACAAAAGGTGCAATCAATTTCACCTTATTTCTTTGCAAATGCCCGATCATGTGCCATTGAATATCATCTGGTAGTGATTTTTGTTTGATTGCTAATTCCTGGGCTTTATTTTCCCCGAAAATTCTTAAACCAGCATCATAGGCTTCCATTATTGCCTCAATTGGTTTGGTTTTGCTCACGGCAATCAACTTATACGAGACGTCTTTTAATTTATTATGAAACCCAATTATGTTATTTTTGATGGTCATTTGTTGAATTAATGAAATGAAATGTAATTTTTTTGAATTAAAATTTGTTTCAAAAGTAATCGAACTGAGCAGTTGTAACAACCTTGGTTATCGATTTCGAGTATATTTTAACAATATCAATGTATGGCTATACTAGGAACATTATTAAAAAAGGGAATTTCAATCAGGGAGAGCCTCTATCAGGAGTATTCGTCTCCTCATGATCTCCAGAAATTGGAATTAATAAAATTATTGATCTCGGCCAGAGGTACTCAGTTTGGTCAGAAATACAATTTTAGGGAGATCCTAAGATCATTTAGAAATTTGTATACAAAGGATTTCTATCAGTCTTACAAGAATTTGGTGCCTACTTGTGGTTACGAGCAGATTTATAATGATTGGTGGCAAAAATGCCGTAATGGTGAAAGTGATGTGTGTTGGCCTGGTAAAATAAAGTATTTTGCCCTGAGCTCCGGAACATCGGGATCATCATCTAAATATCTTCCTATTACTGATGAAATGAGTAAAGCCATTCGAAAAACCAGTATCAGGCAAATACTTTCGCTTTCCAAATATGATATTCCGGACAGGTTGTTCGAATGTGGTATTTTGATGATAGGCGGAAGCACTCATTTAAACTACAACGGCACTTACTTTGAGGGCGACCTTAGTGGTATCCAGGCTTCACAGCTTCCGTTCTGGTTTCAACATTTTTACAAACCAGGAAAGAAAATTGCCCAGAACCCTGATTGGAATATGAAACTGGATGAGATCACGAAAAATGCTACAGATTGGGATATTGGCATTATAGTAGGGGTTCCGGCATGGATACAAATATTGATGGCGAAGGTTATCGAATATTATAAGGTTGATACTATTCATGATATTTGGCCTAACTTGATGATTTATGTGCATGGTGGAGTTTATTTTGATCCATATAAAAAGGGATTCGAAAAGCTTCTGGCAAGACCTCTGACTTATATTGAAACTTATTTAGCTTCAGAAGGATTTCTGGCATTCCAGGCATTCCCAAATCGAAAATCTATGAGGTTGGTTCTAAATAATGGGATTTTTTATGAATTTGTACCATTTACTGATGAAAATTTCACTTCAGATGGGAACTTAGTATCCAACCCTGAGACTTTAATGATTGATGAGGTAGAAGAAAACAAAGAATATGCAATTTTGATGTCTACTTGTGCTGGTGCCTGGAGATATTTAATTGGCGACACCATCAAGTTCGTATCGAAGGAAGAATCTGAAATCAAAATCACCGGCCGGACAACACATTATTTGAACCTTTGCGGTGAACATCTTTCAGTTACCAACATGAATGCTGCCATTGAAATTGTTGCAGAAAAGTTTGATCTCGACATAAAAGAGTTCTCGGTTGCAGGAATTCCATTCGGATCGCTGTTTGCCCATCATTGGTTTATAGGTACTGATAACCCAGTGAATGAACACGAGTTGAAGCTGGAATTAGATCAAACATTAAAAGTTTTAAATGATGATTACCGTGTTGAGCGAACTGCGGCACTCAAGGAGATAATTGTTGATGTAATGCCTTCAGATATATTTTATAAATGGCTCAAAGTCCAGGGAAAAGAGGGTGGTCAAAACAAATGTCCCCGGGTATTAAAGAATAAGCCACTGGAGGACTGGCTGGGATTTATTGATAACGAAAA
>CBDVAV010000715.1:0-2853 GCA_965372055.1 uncultured bacterium
GGGCATGCCCGGCCCACCTTTTGGCCCTTCGTACCTGATGACAACCACATCACCCTTTTTAACTTGTCCATCCTTTATTCCTTCAATAGATTCAATTTCACTGTCAAACACCTTGGCAGTACCAAAAAATTGTTCGCCTTCTTTTCCGGTGATTTTAGCTACTGCACCACCTGATGCCAAGTTGCCATGCAGTATTTGTAAATGGCCAGTAGCTTTAATAGGGTTGCCCGTTGATCTGATAACTTCCTGATCTTGCTTCAAATCATCTACAGCTTCTAAATTTTCTCCCAGGGTTTTTCCAGTTACAGTGAGACAATCCCCATTGAGCATACCCTGATCAAGTAGGTATTTCATTATTGCCGGGGTACCCCCTATTTTGTGGATATCCTCCATCAAATACTTCCCACTTGGTTTCAGATCGGCTAGGTACGGGGTCTTGTCACTAATTAATTGCACATCATCAATTGAAAATTTTATATCAAATGCTTTTGCGATGGCTATCATGTGCAATACAGCATTGGTAGATCCCCCCAAAACACATATTAAAGTGAAGGCATTTTCAAGCGATTCTATGGTTACTATGTCCCGGGGTTTAATATCATTTTGCAGTAAATGATTGATCGCGTTGCCTGCATTTTTGCACTCTGAGATTTTCTCATTACCAACTGCCGGATTAGAAGAACTAAACGGCAGGCTCATACCCATAGCTTCAATGGCAGTGGACATGGTATTGGCAGTGTACATTCCGCCACAGGCCCCAGCCCCGGGACAGGCATTCAAAACCACTCCCTGATAATCCTCCTCCGATATGGCACCAACGAATTTTTGCCCCATAGCTTCAAATGTAGAAACGACATCCAGTGTTTGGTTTTTATAATTCCCAGATGCAATTGACCCTCCATAAACAACCAATGCAGGCCTGTTTAAGCGACCCATGGCCATCATTGCACCCGGCATATTTTTATCACACCCTACAACTGCAATTAAACCATCATAACTTTGAGCATTGACTACAGTTTCAATAGAATCGGCAATAATATCCCTGGAAGGAAGTGAATACCGCATACCAGGGGTGCCCATAGAAATCCCATCGCTTACTCCAATAGTGTTAAAGATTAATCCAAGCAGATTTGATGAATTTACCCCTGCCTTGACTAATTCAGCAAGTCCATTCAAATGCATATTGCATGGATTACCTTCAAATCCCGTACTTACAACCCCTATTTGTGGTTTAGCCAGATCAGCTTTATCAAGTCCAATGGCATGCAACATAGCCCTTGCTGCAGGCTGGGTTGCATCCTGGGTTACTGTCTTGCTGTATTTGTTGAGTTCTGTATTCATATGCTCTCGACTTAAACCAGGGTGAAGTCATTTAATTCAGGATATCTTACCCGGTTTCTATACATCAGGAAAAAGTCATAAGCCAGTGTATCTTTCCAATTCTTTTCAAAATGATGCCCACCTATCGATTTAATCCCGGCAATCTCTGAAGCAGTTCCGGTAAAAAATGCCGTATCCGCTTCGGTTATTTCTTCGGGTTCGAAATATTTTTCCACTACCTCGCTACCAGTATCCTTGGCAAACTCCATAATTGTCTGGCGGGTGATTCCAGGCAGGATATTCCCCAGTGGAGGTGTATAGAGCTTACCTTCCTTTTCAAAGAAAAAGTTGGCTCCGGGGCCTTCTGCTACATATCCATTGGCATCTAATAACAGCGCCTCATCAAACCCTTTATTGCGTGCTTCGGTGGTTGCTAAAATGGAGTTAGTATACTGCCCGGTAATTTTGGCATCGACTGGAATGGATTTGGGGTTTGGCCTTTGATAAGACGATACCATTACCTTGAGCAGGTTATCGCCAAGATATCTTTCCCATTCCCAAGCTGTTAGCAATATATTCACCTCATCGGTAAGCGTTAGGGACATATTTGCACCCATGAAAACCAGTGGCCTGATATAAGCATTTTTTAGATTGTTTTTCTGTAATAGTTCATAAGCTAAAATGGTTAACTCTTCGGGAGAATATTTCAGTTTTATATGAAGTCTTTTTGCAGAATGCCTGAGTCTTTCAAAATGCTCCCTGGCTTTAAATATCTGTGGCCCGGCCGGAGTATCATAAGCCCTGATCCCTTCAAATACTCCGTTCCCATAGTGAAGCGTCTGACTAAACAGATCCGTTACTGCTTCAGAGGCTTTCATCCAATTTCCGTTTAGAAATACCAATGTGTCTTTACTGTAATACATATCATTTTATAGTTTTACTATCTTTAAAAAAATGCCTTTCAGATTTTTGAGAAAGGCATGAATATATTTTCTATCATCCCTTTCTCATTCCAAAGCGATAACAATAATCACTGCAAACAGAGAAATTGAAATATATGGTAATATTCTAGTCAGCATTGATCAAAGATTTCATTTTCACTATTTCCGCAATTCGGTTTCCAACTTCCTCGGTACTGCTTGGGTTTTCAGAAACCAGATCCTCTGTAAGTATGCCCTCGTTTATTACATCATTTACTGCCTCAACTATTGCTTGACTTTCCTTCCCAAGGGAAAAAGAATGATCGAGCAACATTGCCGCAGATAGAATTGATGCAATAGGATTGGCACGGTTTTGTCCAGCGACCTGGGGGTACGATCCATGGACTGGTTCATACAATGCCATTGCATCCCCAATGGAAGCTGAAGGTAACATCCCCATCGAACCCGTTATTACAGAGGCTTCGTCGGTGATTATATCACCAAACATGTTTTCCGTCAGCACCACATCAAAATATCCTGGATTTTGTATGATCTGCATGGCAGTATTATCAACATACATATAATCCAATACGATTTCTCCATCCGAACCTGC
>CBDVAV010000716.1:0-2853 GCA_965372055.1 uncultured bacterium
TCTACATCGTACAATACTGAACCTATAGCCTTTTTGAAAAAGATAGGGTTTCCTCCAACCGAATTAAAAGACCTAACCGGGGAATTTACCCCACCGGGAATACACTTTTTTGCTCGATTGTAATAGGCTATACTGTTTGAAATGTTCATATCAACTATTCAATAGGGCACAAACTTCTTTTGCAAAATAGCTGGCAATTAAGTCTGCACCAGCTCTTTTAATGCTAATCACAGTTTCCATCATAGTATTATCATTTTCTAGCCATCCATTTGCAGCTGCGGCTTTGATCATACTATACTCTCCTGAAACTTGATATGCAGCAATTGGCAAATGGGTCTTGGTTTTCAATTTGCTAATTATATCAAGGTAAGGTAAGGCGGGTTTTACCATCAATATATCTGCTCCCTCGTCCTGATCCATTAACGCTTCTTTAACTGCTTCCCTTGCATTCCTGGTATCCATTTGATAGGTTTTTTTGTCACCAAAACCTGGTGCTGAATCCAAAGCATCCCTGAAAGGGCCATAAAATCCAGAGGCATACTTGGCAGCGTAGGACATTATCCCGGTGTTAATGAACCCTTTGGAATCGAGAGATTTACGAATGGATCCAATTCTGCCGTCCATCATATCAGATGGTGCTACAAAATCAGCACCGGCATCGGCGTGGCTTACCGCCATTTGTGACAGAACTTCGTTCGTGGGATCATTTACTATCTCATCATCTTCAACAATACCGTCATGCCCATAACTTGAGTAAGGATCAAGGGCGACATCAGTCATAACCAGCAGATCAGGGGCGTGTTTCTTGATATGTCTAATACTTTCCTGCATTAAGCCTGATGGGTTCAAGGCTTCCGTTCCCTGGTTATCCTTCTTATCCTCTGGTACCATGACGAATAGCAGTACAGCCTTTAATGATAAATCCTGGATCAGGTCTAACTCTTCATTTAGTGTGTCCAGGGAATATCGGAAATACCCAGGCATGGAAGGAATGTTATCTTTGACACCGACACCCTCGGTTAAAAACAAAGGAACGATAAAATCGTTTGCTGTGACATTAGTCTCGGCTGCTAAGTCCCTAATGGCTTCAGTTCTGCGAAGTCTTCTGTTTCTTGTTATAGGATATTGCATTACACTATAATTTAAGCCAATGTTTATTCGTAATTGCATCTATTAGCTCTGCTTCCCTACTTCCAGGTTCGGGATTATGATCATAATCCCATCTAACAGTAGGTGGTAGGCTCATTAAAATGGATTCTACCCTCCCACTGGTTTTAAGGCCAAATAAAGTACCACGGTCATGAATTAAATTAAACTCAACATACCTGCCTCTTCGTATCTCCTGCCAATATTTTTGTTTGTCATTATAAGGTTCGTCTTTTCTTTTAATAACAATAGGTAGATAAGCCTCTAAAAATACGTTGCCAACTCCGGTTACAAATTGATACCAGTTTGTTGCATCCCTATCTTTATCGGGTCGTAAATAATCAAAAAACAACCCACCTATCCCTCTTGGTTCATTCCGGTGATGGTTATAGAAATAGTTATCACATTCTTTACTGTATTTGTGATAGAAGTCAGGATCATGAGCGTCACATGCCTTCTTAATTACCTGATGAAAATGTATGGCATCCTCCTGCCAAAAATAGTAAGGTGTAAGATCGGCACCTCCTCCAAACCATTGATCCTTAAGCTCCCCATTGGCATCAAAAAGTTGAAAATATCTGAAATTGGCATGTACTGTTGGCACCATGGGGCTTGTGGGGTGAATTACCAGGGATATTCCACAGGCAAAAAATTCGCTCTCCCCAACATTAAAATGTTTTTGCATGGTTTCGGGCAATACTCCATGCACCACCGAAGTGTTCACCCCGCCCTTTTCAAAAATATTGCCGTTTGATATTACCCTTGTTTTGCCACCACCCCCACCAGGCCGTTCCCATCCATCCTCAAAAAACCGGGCTTTACCATCAACCTCTTCCAAGCCACTCGTGATTTTGTCTTGCAATGAATGGATATAGTCAACAAATTTATCCTTGATATTTATCATGATTCCTCGAACTCCTTTACAGTATCAACAAATGCTTTCGCATGATCTACTGGGATGTTTGGCAATATTCCATGTCCAAGATTGGCTATATATTTTTGAACTCCAAATTCTTTTATCATTTGAACAGTTTGGCGTTTTATCTCCGAAATAGGGGAGAGCAATCTTGCAGGATCGTAATTGCCTTGAAGTATTATATTATTGTTTGTAGCATTTCTGGCAAATTCTGCATTTACCAGCCAATCAATTCCAATGGCATGTGCACCTATTTTTGTGAATTGATCAAGGTTGTACCAACATCCCTTCGGGAAAACTATTACATAAGTTTCATCTTTTAGGGCTTCTACAATTTGGTTGATGTAAGGAAAAGAAAACTGCTGGTAATCTCCGGGGGAAAGCACAGCAGCCCATGAATCAAATATTTGAATGGCATCTGCACCATAGTGAACCTTCTTTCTTAGGTAATCTATAGTTGCCGTTGTTAGTATCTGTAACGCGTGATGGGCAGCTTCGGGGTGCTGGAAGCAAAATGCCTTTGCTTTATCAAATGTTTTAGACCCTCCTCCTTCAACAAGATAGCAAAAAATTGTCCATGGAGCTCCTGCAAATCCTATGATGGGCACTTCATCATTCAGTTCTTTCTTACTTAGTTTTAATGCTTCAAAAACATAGTGTAACCTGTCTTCAATGTCAGTAGTTTTTAATTTAAAGGCATCCTCTGGGGTATTTATGGAATTTAAAACCCGTGGGCCTTTCCCTTCTGAAATTTCAATTTTGAAATCCAGGGCTTGTGGGACCACCAATAT
>CBDVAV010000717.1:0-2844 GCA_965372055.1 uncultured bacterium
TATATGGTAAATATTTGATGGGGCCGGATAAGACTGTGTGACAGCACTGCGGTCAAATGACCATATATCATCGATGTTTAGGGAAATAATTTGAAAAGAATCAAGTGTTGGTTTTTTATTTAATTGGGAAAACCCCAGGAAATTTAAAGCGAACATACTACCAGTGATTGGCAAATCAGTTTTATAATTCAAATTATATACTTTTTGAGGGGTAGTTAAACCGGTTTGTGCATTTGTATTTGTGATAATCAGACAAATAATAACCGGAATTAATCCATACTTTTTCACGAGGCCGATACTAAGGTTTGTATACAACAGATTTAGTTAAACCACTTATATAATCAAATAAATTTCCTCAAAAACCATGATCTGGATCAGGTTTTGTCAGAAAGTAAAAAGGTATTTGGATTATAAAATTCCCCCATTTTAGGTGATTGTTCAGTATATACTTTTAAACGTAGCTTTGGATTTTTAGTCATACCTAATAATTTACCAACCTTCAACATTTTGTTAATCAACTTATTAGCTATGAGAAAGTATTACTTTTCCTTAAAAATAAGACTGTTTCTTTTTTCTCTCTTATCGATTTTATTAGTACAATGCGATAAATCTACAGATGTTGCCCCAACACCTGTTAATGCTGAAGTTGCAAGTAATGTAGTGTTGGATGATGTCACCAATAATGGTGATGGTTCTGATCTCCTGGTAACATTTTCAAAAGCAGCAGATGAGACAACAGTTAGCGAATACAGGATACTTATTGTAAATACTCAAACTACTAGTTTCTTAACCCGTAATATGGCAAATAATGTCACAAGTTTTACCACTGTCCAAAAAACCGGTGATGATCTAGAGGTTTCACTCTCTTCATCCACTACCGATATTGATGATGTGGTTATTAAAAACAACCAATCTTATAAAGCATATGTTTTGTCTATAGCTGACGGCACCCATGCCATTGAGAATTCTTTAGCCATAGGATCCAATATTATGCGCATTGCATTTACCAGAATTAAGATCACTTATTTGCAAAATGAAGGGGTAATGATTTCCGATGGTGAGTCAATGGTATTGATTGATGCTTTGTTCACTAATTCCACGGGCTGGATTGGCATGTCATCTGCAAACCAGGCTGACTTGATCAATGCCCGTTCTCAATATAATAATGCCAATGTCGTATTAACTACCCATAATCATGGTGATCATTTTAATCCGTCCTCAGTCAATAGTTACTTATCCAATAGTTCATCCACCCGATTTATTGGCACTTCTCAAATTACGGGCAGCATTTCCAATCAATCGCAAATTGAGAATATTACTCCGGAATTAGGGGAAAGTATTACAAAAACCGTAAATGGCATTGAAATTACCGTAATCAATATTACTCACTTCAACCCCATAGATGGCACCAATTTCAGTAATGTTGAAAACTATGCTTACTTAATTAGAATTGGTGGATTTAAAATTCTTCATTTAGGTGATGGCGATCTTAAAGCCTCCAATTTCGAGAACTATAATTTAAATAATTTAGGGATTAATGTAGCCCTTATTCCAACCTTTATTTTTTCCGGTCAATTGAGTTCCACCAATCGGCAGGTATTGTTAGATTTTATAAAGCCACTTAATGTTATCGGGTTGCACTTATTCAACGGCACCACGAAAGAACAGGTACAAGCCATACATCCCACTGCCGTGGTTTTTAACAAATCATTACAGTTTGTCAGGTTTTAGAAACGAAACACCACTTGGTTGATGTGAGTTAGGTGCTTCCAACTGTCTTCACTGGAAAAATTCATTAAATCGATCCCTTGACATTTCGTACCTTTTTACAGGTTGGAAAAAATTTATCCACCCTGGTGTGGTATCATATTCCTTGATAAATTCAAACCCAACCTTTTCCAAAACCTTAGTTGGAGCATGATTTAAAGCATATGGCTCACATATCAATTTTCCTAATTCAAAATTCTCAAAGTAATATGGTATTGTCTTCTTTAAAAGATCAAGTCCATTTCCGCTTCGTCTCTTATCGTTATTCCAAATATGCAAATGCATGGTGGCATTTTTGCCGTACTCAATATTGTTGATGTTGGAATGCCCGAATGGCTCATCATCTATTTGCCATATAATATAGTAGAACTCTTTGTCTTTTACAGGTTTGTGTAGCTCCCCTTTGATCTTTGCTATCCATTCAGTTCTATTGGGCAGTTTATCTTTGTCAGCTCCCAAGCTTTTTAGATACCCGTGGTCAGCATCGACAAAATAGTCAACTACAAATTTTATATCACTCTCTTTCATTTCCCTAACTGATGCGCTCATTTATTTGCTTTATTAAATTTGATCTGTGGTGTGGATTGGATTAAATTATTGCAGCTCTCCCGCTTCTGGTAAAATATTCTTTAATGGAAGATATACTCAAAAGTTTTTCTCTTTTCTCCGGTTCCAGTTTCACATCTTTATTACCGCGAACCAATAATTCTAAAGGTATTCCTAAATATCTGTTTAATAAGGTTATCATTTTTAAAGTTAATGGTTGCTTTCCGAGTAGAACTTCTGATACTCTTGTTTTTCCTCCAAATAAAGGTGCAATATCGGCTTGTTTTAAGTTCATTTGTTCCATTCTAAACTTAATAGCTTCTATCGGGTTTGGGGCTTCTATTAGATAATGTTCCTGCTCATATTTTTCAACGAGCAAAGATAAAGCTCTATTTCTTCGCCTTCTTTACTGTTTGGTTCAATAGCATTTTCATCGCTATTGATTAAAACATAAATTCGTTCACAAGCTTCATTATATTCTTGCTCTGTTTTTAATATTTTAGTTTTCATAACTTACTGTTTTTGCATCTA
>CBDVAV010000718.1:0-2842 GCA_965372055.1 uncultured bacterium
GATTTTCCGGATTTATAGCATTACCAGTCAACCTGAGCCGAACTTGGCCTAGGCTTGGGAGATATGCCAGTTTTATATGCCCGGGTAGGGTTTTTTCCCAATCCATTAATTTATCGGAAAGCCAGGATTCACCAATCCCTATGGTTTTAATGACCTTATGGATGATAACCGGGGTATGGAATTTTTCTATTAACCGTGGAATCACCGAATCTGTCATCATTTTTTTCATTTCTATAGGGACTCCAGGCATGGAAACAAAAACTTTCGATCCCTTATCAAACCACATTCCAGGAGCGGTTCCCAATTTATTGCTGATTTTGTGGCATTTTTCAGGCAGATAGGCTTGTTGACGGTTAGTCTCATTGACCTCCCGGCCAAATTTGGTGAAAAGCTTAGTGAGTTCATCTAATGCTTCTTGGTTTAAAACCAATTCACAATCAAAATATTTAGCCAGACAAGGTTTGGTAAGATCATCATTGGTAGGGCCAAGTCCACCGGTAATGATGACTATTTCAGCCCTGGCTTCGGCCTCTTTAAAAGTAGATAATATTTCAGATTCCTGATCCCCGATTGATGTTTTTCTGATGATTTTAATTCCTACTTTGTCCAACTCAGTGCTAATCCATTGGGAGTTGGTATCAATTATTTGTCCATAGAGAATTTCATCTCCAATGGTTAAAATCTCAGCCTTTATATCATTCATATTTACAAATGTATTATATAGCTTAAATTTGTTAGTGTCGGGAGGTCTTTTAATTTATCTTAGCTATTGAGTCTATCAAACCTTGCAACAGATTTGAATGTTACCCGTAAAAAAATAAAAAAGATCATAATTAAAATAATCAAATGCCCCCTTCTTTGGCTTAGAAGTTGGTGATAAATAAATTTGAAAATTAACACTCGGCGATGCTTAGAAATTATATAAAATTTGCAGCAAGAAATATTTTTAATTCAAAAGCCCACTCCTTGATAAATATTTTAGGGTTAAGTATAGGCCTTGCAAGTGCAATATTTATCGCGCTATTTGTCAATGATGAATTTAGTTTTGATCGCTACCACCAAAATGCAGATAACATCTATAGGGTTGCCCATAACTGGAATAGCAATGATAACGTTACCCCATGGGCCAGAACATCCGCTCCACTGGCGCCAAAATTGGCTGAAGGAATCCCTGAAATACTTGAAGTGGTTAGAATTCGTAAAAATCCACGTACAGATCTGCTTGCATACGGAACCAAAAGGTTTAATGAAGAAAGCTTGATTTTTGCAGATAGCAATGTATTTAAAGTATTTTCTTTTCCTCTTAAAGATGGAAATCCAGATGATGCGTTAAGAAATGTCAACTCGATTCTTCTTACCGAAAGAATGGCACATAAGTATTTTGGTGAGGAAGATCCCATTGGTAAGCTATTGCGGTATAACAACAATCTTGACCTGATGGTGACTGGCATATTGGAGGAAATTCCAGCTAACTCTCATTTTCGGTTTGATTTTATGGTCACCTTTAGTTCATTAAAGGATGTTATTGGCGAAACAAGGTTAAATCATTGGGGGTGGTTTGACCATCAAACTTATATCCTACTTCCCGAAGAAGAGGATCCCGCAAAAATACAGTCAATTTTCCCTGGTTTCCTTAAAGACCATTCTCCGGAATGGTTTCCTGAAAGATCGGAATTGTTCTTACAACCGTTGACCAGTATACATTTATATTCAGACCTTAAAGACGAAATCAGCGTCAATAGTAAAAGCAAGTATTCCTATATATTATTGACAATCGGTGGATTTATTCTAATAATGGCATGTATAAACTTTATGAACCTTGCTACCGCCAGGTATACTTCCCGATCAACAGAAATTGGGGTAAGAAAAGTCCTTGGTGCATTGCGAAACCAACTAATAAGATACTATTTGCTGGAATCTGTAATTCTCAGTCTTTCTGCATTTGTAATAGCTTTACTATTTGTTATAATCTTTATTTCCAGGTTCAATTTCCTGACAGGTAAAGAAATCGAACTGTTATCGAATCAAAACCAAATGCTGATCTTACCATTATTGGGATTAGCTGTTTTAATCGGCCTTATTTCAGGAAGCTATCCAGCATTTTACCTTTCTTCGCTTAAGCCGGTATCTGTTTTAAAAGGTGTGTTGAGTCCAGGAAAAGCCAGTAACAATTTGAGAAAAGTCTTGGTAACCTTGCAGTTTGTTATATCACTGGTACTGATTGTAGCAACCTTAATAATTTCCAGCCAATTGGATTTCTTTAGAAATACTAATTTCGGATTCCAGAAAGAACATGTTTTGATTATCCCCATTAAGGATCGGACTCAAAATGACCGATATCAGACAATTATCCAACAATTGAT
Source organism: uncultured bacterium (assembly GCA_965372055.1). Classification (GTDB taxonomy): domain Bacteria; phylum Bacteroidota; class Bacteroidia; order Cytophagales; family Cyclobacteriaceae; genus CBDVAV01. The sequence continues at coordinate 2,364 of CBDVAV010000718.1, forward strand.
GGAAAATAGTGATATCAAGGAGGTGAGTTTTGCATCTAGTAACCCTGGTGCCGGAAATCAAATGACGCTTGGATATAGAATCAAAGGACAGGATATAGATTTCCAAACTACTAGCACATACATGGTTGATGAGAATTTCTTGTCTCTTTATGATTTGGAATTAGTAAGTGGAAGGAATTTCACCGAGCAAATGATGTCAGATAGTTCACTGGCGGTATTGATCAATGAATCGGCAATCCAACATTTTAATGTAGAGGATCCGATTGGGCAAAAAATTGAGGGATCGGCAAATGGAACCATTATTGGGGTAGTTAAGGATTTTAACATGAGGACCCTGCACAATGAAATTGAACCCCTGGTGATGTTTATGACACCGAGGTGGTACAGGTATATTTCAATTAAAGTAAGTGCGGATAGGGTATCTCATGCAATTGATTTTCTGGAGGAAAAATGGCCGGAAATCTATGACGGGCATGTGT
>CBDVAV010000719.1:0-2830 GCA_965372055.1 uncultured bacterium
ATGTGGTTATAATTGAAGTTTGTGAATTGTTGAAGGAATAAAATACGATTACAATTAATAAAAATACAAGTCTGATTGTCACTCTGATTGAAAATTTGGGCAAAACTACTGGAATTAACAATAAATATTGCTTTTAGTTCCACCGCATTTATTTCCAATGGTTTCAATGATGGCTTTAATTTTTTGTATTTTTGCACCCTTTCATTGAGGTTTCATTTATGGAGATAAATCCACTTAAAGCTATATCCCCTATTGATGGCAGGTATAGAAAGCAGATCAACTCCCTTGAGTTATATTTTTCTGAGTATGCCCTGATAAAATATCGATTATTCGTGGAGATCAAGTATTTCATAGCCTTGTGTGAGGTTCCATTACCTCAGTTAACTAAAGTGTCTCAAAACTCCATTGAAAAACTCTTGGAAGTATATAACAATTTTGATGAAGTTGAAGCGGGTAAGATCAAGGTTATTGAGACAACCACAAATCATGATGTAAAAGCAGTGGAGTATTATATTAAAGGAAAGATGGATGAACTTGATATGGGAAAACATAAGGAGTTTATTCATTTTGGATTGACTTCCCAGGACATAAACAACACTGCTATTCCCCTATCTCTCAAAGAGGCTGTAAATGACGAATACTTACCCTTATTAAGAGAGGTGTCAGAATTACTTGCCCATCTATCAAAGCTGTGGTTAAATATCCCCATGCTGGCCTATACCCATGGACAACCAGCATCGCCTACTTTACTGGGAAAAGAACTGAGGGTTTTTGAGGTCAGGTTAAAGGAACAGGTTAACCTGTTGAAAACAATACCATTTTCAGGGAAATTCGGCGGGGCCACTGGCAATTTTAATGCTCATTTTGTTAGTTATCCGGATATTGATTGGGAAACATTTGCAAAATCCTTTCTCATTGACAAATTAGGTTTGCAAAGAAGTTATCCAACCACACAAATTGATCATTACGATCACTCGGCTGCTTTGTTTGACAACATGAAAAGGATCAACACCATCCTGATTGATTTGAGCAGGGATATTTGGCAATATATTTCAATGGGATATTTCAAACAAAAGATCAATCAGAATGAAGTAGGGTCATCTGCTATGCCTCATAAAGTAAATCCTATTGATTTTGAAAATGCTGAAGGCAATTTTGGTATTGCAAACGCACTCTTGAACCATCTTTCACAAAAACTCCCTATATCAAGACTGCAAAGGGATTTAACTGATTCAACAGCACTAAGAAATATAGGGGTAGCATTTGGCCATACTTTGATCAGTTTTCAATCTCTATTAAAAGGTTTAAATAAGATTGAGCTTAACAAGGAAGCTCTTGATAAAGATCTAAGTAATAATTGGGCAGTAGTTGGGGAAGGAATTCAAAATATCCTGAGAAGGGAAGGTTATCCGGATCCGTATGAAGCATTAAAGGATTTGACCAGGAATAATAATAAAATTACACAGGAAGAAATATACCAATTCATAGACGGCTTGAATGTAACTGAAATTATTAAACAGGAGTTGAGAAAAATTACCCCTTTTAATTATTTTGGGATTAAACCTGATTAATTAACCTACATAATCACCTGATTTAGCCCGGCACTCTTTTTTCTTTTTACCTTCGCTAATTTTCCAAAAAGGCCCCCTTTTCAAAGTTACAACAAACTTAACCCCAAAGTTATGGAACCACCTGCTGAGCCCATTCCTGTTTCGGGATTGCCCTTTAGGCTGCACCACGTATTCGTATCCGCGTTTATGGGTAAATTCTTCAAAACACCTGTTACCATAAAGAATGCCTTTGGTGTTGTTCTTGATCAGGCTTAACAACTTTTTGTTTTTGGGCCCCAATTTGTTCTTTCTAACCTCCACGTTGGGATCAATGGCCTTCGTTGGTGGATGCCTGTCTTGCGTAAATCCCGGTGTAAATAGCAGGATTGAGAATGCAAGCAATATGGTTTTAACTAGTGATTTAATGATCATTAACTTGACCTTGAACTTGATACCGATAGTCTAATTTAGAGAATAATTGCTATGCCTTAACAATATGGTAAAGATTTATTCAGATGTATAAAGACGCTGGTTGTTTTCAAAATCATACAGTGTCAGTCTCCTCAAATTATAATAGGCATCCCAAAAGTTTCTCAGGGAGTTTATATAAGTTCTTTTAGCGTTATCTTTTTCTGTCAGTGCCAGACTAAGATCCGTGATGCTGATCTTGCCGATCAGGTAACGGTTTTTGGAGATATCATATCTTCTCAAGGAAATAAGGTCGGATTGGGATGTTATAGTAATCTGATCCCTGAGCATTTTAAATTGCTTTACCAGGGTGAAGACTTCTTGTTCAAAATTTATCCTGTCCTGGTCGACAGTGTACTCAACCAGTTTTTTATTGGCATCAGCAGTTTTTACTCTGGACTGTTGCCTACCCCAATCAATAATAGGGATTGAAAACCCTATTCTAACCCGTTGCTGATCTTGTGGGCTTTGATAAACACCCGAAAATTTATCTGCCTGGTTAGTGAGCCCAAAAGTGGCAAATAAATTTGCATTAAATCCAGTATCACCTGTAGCCCTTGCCACTTCCCTTTCTGCTTCCAGTGTTCTTCGCTGGAAAGCTATCGATTCCTGCCTGTTGTCGTTTGCTTCTTTCAATGCCACTTGTTCATCTACGGAGAATCCTGGAAGATCACCAGGCACCAGTAGTTCTAAATCCACATCTCCTTGGAATCCCAGGAATGATTTGAGTGATAAAGTTGATGTTTCCTGGTCGAGATTTGCCTGGGCAACTTGTTGCCTGGAATTCATCAGGTTAAGCTCCAACTGAAGTA
>CBDVAV010000720.1:0-2824 GCA_965372055.1 uncultured bacterium
TCAAGCATTTCTTCCAAGGTGGAGTTCATGGATTTATTAAGCATTTTCTTCATTAGACCAATAGCCTTGGTGGGTGCTTTGGCAAAGTAATCAGTATACTTCTTTACTTCTTCATCCAAAGCCTCCAAAGGAACTGATCTATTAACAATCCCTAGTTTCTCAGCTTCTGCCCCGGTAATTTTTGAAGCCATGGTACTTAATTCAAATGCTTTATTATAACCTACTAACCTGGGAAGAAAATAAGAAGATCCGGAATCGAGTACCAGCCCGATGTTGACAAAAACTTCCACCAGGATGGCTTCTTTGTTGGCGATGATCAAATCACATGCTAGCGCTATAGACCAACCGGCCCCGGCAGCAACTCCGTTGAGTTTGCAAATAACCGGCCTGGGCAGATTTCTGAGACCCTTGATAATAGGGTTATAGCGCTTGTGGAGAGAGTCGGAAAACGAACGATCCGCTTCTGCCGAGGCTTTCAAGTCCTGGCCGGAACAAAAGGCTTTGCCTTCACCGGTCAACACTACAACCCGGGCTGAACTATCTTTGAAGATTGCTTTTATTGCATCCTGTAACTCAAAAGTGATCTCATCATTTAAAGCATTGTAAACTTCAGGCCTGTTGAGTGTAACGGTAACAACACCTTCTTCACTTTGGTATTTCAAATAATTGTACATGTATGATCTTTAGATTACCCGAAAAAGATAGTAGAAAAAAAACTAAAGCAAAAACCGATCAAAGCCCCAACATGGACTTCCCTCGGTCGATGCACGTTTAAATACAATCTAGCTGACATTACCAAGCCTACAACAAGAACAGTGAAAAAGATGGGCCACATTAAGTTACCTAGAGGGGATTTGATGTGAAAAGCCAATAGAAACCCCATCATTCCGGAAACCCCCGCACTATGGGCACTTACTTTCCAATACAAAGTAATTAGGGTAATGGTTAGCACTATGATGGTGATTGTAACAAATATCTGGTTAAAAACCGGGCTGATATCCAATTTAAACACGAACATACCAGTAATGATCATGTAGAATACGGTAATAAACGCAAATGGCAGTATCCTTTCCCTTCTGTCTTCCAGTTGAAAATCTGTGATTGACTTAGATATTCTGAGAAGGCTGATACTAAGCAATGGTATCAGGAAAGTGATTACGAACACTATCAGTAAAAACGAGGTAATTGCCCCTCTAACCGGGGTTGTAATGTAAGGAGCAAAGTATGAAAGTATTAGAAAAAGCAATGAGGTCAGCAACAGAGGATGGAAAACAATTGAGATAAATGTGGCTGATTTTTTTATCACTATAATTCCTTTCTTAATCTTGCTACTGGAATATTTAGCTGCTCACGGTATTTTGCCACTGTCCGGCGGGCGATGTTGTAACCTTTGGCTTTTAACAGTTTCTCCAATTTATCATCAGAAAGCGGTTTCTCTTTGCTTTCTTTGCTGATCAGGGTCTTTAATGAATGTTTAACTTCCCTGCTGCTCACCTCTTCACCAGAGTCGGTGGCAATTCCTTCTGAAAAGAAGAATTTTAATGGATAAAGTCCGAATTCTGTCTGGACTGCTTTACTGTTTGCCACCCTGGAAACAGTTGAAATGTCCATATTGATCTTATTGGCTATATTTTTCAGGATCATGGGCCTAAGTTTACTTTCATCGCCCTCCAGGAAAAAATCATACTGGTATCTCACGATGGCGTTCATGGTATTAAGTAAAGTTTGCTGTCTTTGCTTAATGGCATCTATGAACCACTTGGCAGCATCCAGTTTTTGCTTTACAAATGATACTGTTTCTTTAAGTTTCCTATCCTTTTTATCACTCTTGTCATAAGCTTTGAACATCTCTGTATATGACCTGCTGATTTTTAGCTCAGGGGCATTCTTTGAATTTAGTGTCAGTTCCAGCTTCCCGTTATCATTTGTAAGCAGGAAATCCGGGGTCAGGTACTGGGTTTTAGCCAATCCACTGGAACTGCCACCAGGTTTTGGGTTTAATTTTGTGATCAGGTCGACAGCGTATTTAAGAAGGTCTGGATCTGAAATACCTAATTTTTTCTGAATCTTGGTATAGTGTTTTTTTGTAAACTCATCAAAGCAGTCATGGATTATCCTGATGGCGATATTTATTACATCGCTGTGTTCAACCTTTCTTTCAAGCTGTATCAGCAGACACTCCCGGAGGTTTCGAGCGGCTATACCTGGAGGGTCAAATTTCTGGACCTTACGAAGTACTTCTTCAATTTCATCTATATCGGTTTCTACATTCTGGGCAAAAGCCATGTCGTTAACAATGGCTTCGAGCTCCCTCCTTATATACCCATCGCTTTCTATACTTCCCACTAGCTGTTCCCCGATGATATACTGCCGTTCATTGAGGCCTAAAAATCCTAATTGCGTCATCAATTGATCATTCAACGAGGTAGTGGTAGGTATGGGCATGTCCTTATCATCGGAAATTTCCCCGTCTCCCTGCATTTTATACCCACTATAATCATCATCACGAAGATAATCTTCAACGTTAACATCGTCATCCACTGTTGCATCATCAAAATCATCTTCAGAATTTTCCTCTGCAGATTCTTCCTTCCCCTCCTCCAAAGCAGGGTTCACCTCCAGCTCTTCTTCAATCCTGGTATCCAGCTCTGCAGTAGGAACTTGCAACAGCTTAATAAATTGAATTTGCTGAGGGGATAACTTTTGAGTTAATGATTGACTTAACCCGAGTCTTTGCATATTGAAAAACCTTTATATTTCCCCAATTTTCATCTTTTCAAATATATTATAATTTACCAAATCTTTGATAAAAAGCATAAAATAT
>CBDVAV010000721.1:0-2821 GCA_965372055.1 uncultured bacterium
CTGGTTCCGGAGAAACTCGCTTACCCTGAGACACTGGAACTGAATGCCGGTAACGAAGACTTTTATTTTAAAGGTGGAGCAGATCAATTGGCCGAGCGGTTGGTCCAATTGTCTGAGAAAATTGGGAAAAACAATCTGTGGGATGGTAACCCTGATCGTGCAATCCGCATAGTTGAGAAATTCTATTGGAAAACAAAAGCCCCCTTACTGGATCAGGAACTGATCAGATTGAATCATTTGTCAATTTGAAAGATTTGACCCTGTTTTCCTTAGTTGTTAACTGGGCAGGTCTGGCCCTATATTTTCCTTATTTTCAATATGCAGTTCAGTATCCGTAAAAAGCGAGATATCCTCCGGACTCATGACGCCTCCTTTACTATTGTCTTCGTCGTACATCAACAGTTTCCATCTTTCATCTTCTTCAAGTATCTTAAGATCGTCTGGAAACTTCTTTCCTTTTTCGTAATCTATCAAATGTTCTTCCAACCAATCAGTATAAACTGGATATTTATTCTGCAGAATCAGCCACCGGAATAATTTATCACGGTCAAAGTTCTTCCCTTCAGCGGTTAGTATGTTACGGTACACAGTGTACTGATTTGCCATCCGCTTAATACCCCTAGGGTTGGCATCAATCAAATGATGATGGTTCTTGAGTAAATGCTTAACATCTTCGGTACTACTATCCATCACCTCCAACACTATGTCAGTAGCTTCCTCGAAATTAAGATCATGTTCTTCTATTATCTTCCTCATGCTTTGTGGATCTGAAAAGTCGGTTTGTAAATAATTTTTACTGATTCTATCTTTGACCTGTTTCTTCTTGTTTTCTCGGGTCAAATCATCAGCATGCATTTTTTTCTTATTTTGAGGATTAAGAATAAACTCCCAATACTCTTTTTTCGTCTCACCCGAAACCTTAGGGAGCCGCAGAGACAATTGAAAAGCCTTTTCCAGGAAAAGATACCCAAGCCTTTGACCAGGTTCACGAGCGACACCTATATAGCTTTGGTAATAGTTTTCGAAGCATGTTGTAAGCCAATGCCGATCACCAGCAACTACATACAAAACAGGTTGATCCTTAAAAAGTGTCTGCATGCCCTCGAGGAGCTCTACTGCAAAGGTAGCGTTACAGCGATCTAGATCGTCAATAAAAACAGCCACGTGATTATTAGTATAATTAATGATTTCCCCATAATGCTTCTTCAATTCCTGCATAGAATCGCGAGCTTTTTCTTTGAACTCATTGGCAGCATCAGCAGATGCAGAAATAAGCGTTTTTGAGATTGATTTGATAAGAAGCCAGATAGATCCTACTATCGATATATAAGAGGTGATTGCGGAAATTATCTTTCCGTCAAATTTAGGACTATTAAATTTTAGCAATTCAAAATCAAATATAATGTTTACAACCATGAATACAAATATAATTGCAAAAAACGAAATCCAGTAAAGGCTATTAAGCCTTATCAATCTCCACCACCGCTCTTTCCACCATATTCCAAATTTATGACCTTTAGAACCCTGAATAGCCTTATATATCGAATCCATAAGAATCCACCAGGGCGGGTCCATATGTTGATGACGCCAGGCATTAAAATCTACAATCACCCAGTTCGGACCCAGGTGCTTACCCAGTAACTTCAGAAAGGTTGATTTGCCATCTCCCCATGCCCCCTGCAAGTGAACCATAAAAGAGTAACCCATTTTATTCTTCTTCTTTGATTTGCCATTCTTTTTGAATATCTGGTTATTCAATAGTCTCGCTAATGACTTTGCTATAGGTTCTCTATTAAGCCGATCTATGTTTTCTACCTGGTCAAGATGAAAAGGAATCTTGTCATCACCTTTGTGATACGATTCTTCTTCATCCTCTATTGATTGTTCTGGTGAAGATTCTCGATTAACTATTGTAGATAAACTAGGTATTAGATCAGGATTTGTCTCTAAAATTAAACGCCATAACTCTTCAGCAATATTGCTATCTACGAATTGATTATTTTGCCCAACAGACCTGAAATTCATTTTAACCGGGCCCCATTTCCCCAAGACTTTATTTTGTATAAGCATTTCTTTGGAGATAGGATTCTTAATAATTAGTCTGTTGTGAATGGTAACTTCATAATTCCGTTTAGACTTTTTGTCAAGAGGCTTGCTTTTACCGGCAGCTACAAAGATTAAATGCAAACCATCACTTTTTAATTGGCCGAGTTCAGAGTGTCCGATGAAATTTTTAATAATACTCTTAGAGATGTAAATCAGAAGAAGGTCTCCAGTTTGCATTGGAGGGCCAACTTGCCAAGGAAGTCTCTCGTATTTCATAAGTTCATTTACTTTCTCAATCTCATCGGTACCTACTGTGCTTATAGCAAGTTTTCTATTGATGAGATAATTAAGCAATGGAAATGGTTTTACATTATTATAATCGTTAAATTCTTTGTTTTCTCTAGTATTTTGTGTCGTATCTGCCTTCATAAGATCAATTACTTCTTTTCTTATATCTTCTAATTTTACACCCAATTGAAACAAGACCTTTGCCGCCATACTTTCATGTTCTCTGAGTATTCCAAGTAGTAGGTGCTGAGTGTCTATATGGTTGTGTCCCATGGCCTTTGCTTCTTCCATGGAATATTCTAACACCTTCTTTACTCTTGGAGTGAAAGGCCGTTGCTCAACTAACTCTATAGCAGGGCCTACCCCCATATTCTTTTCAGCTGCTAGACGTATTTCCTCCAAATCGATGCCTAAATTTCGTAAAGCATCTGCCGCTACACCACTACCTTCTTTTACCAAAGCAAGTAATACATGTTCTACGCCTATA
>CBDVAV010000722.1:0-2816 GCA_965372055.1 uncultured bacterium
CTGGAGTCGAATATTTTCTTTCTAAAAATGGTTTAAATTATTTTTTTATTGATAATAGCTAAACGTTTTTCTTTAGAGCATTAACTGCTATCTTGGCTGGCAATATTCATTGATGAAACGCCTGGTAAAAAGTAAAGCCAATTTTGGAACCGCACCTGTGTTCCTTACGGCAATTTCCACTATTTTAGGTGCAATAATGTTCCTTAGATTCGGTTATGCAGTTGGGAATGTCGGGTTTCTTGGAACTATGGGGATAATACTTTTTGCCCATTTGGTAACTATTCCCACTGCCATGGCCATTGCCGAAATTGCCACCAATCAAAAAGTCGAAGGGGGAGGGGAGTACTATATAATTTCAAGGTCGTTCGGTATCAATGTTGGTGCAGCCATAGGGATCACCCTATATTTATCACAAGCCATAAGCTTTGCCTTTTATATGATAGCTTTTGCAGAGGCCTTTGGTTCTGTTTTTGAATTTGTGAATGCTCAAACAGGAATGGATTTTCATGATAAAAGATTAGTAAGCATACCAGTTATCCTGGTTTTGAGTGGCGTATTGATTTTCAAAGGCTCGGATCTTGGCATGAAGGCATTATACGTTGTGGTTGGCATTTTATTTATTTCCATAGCCATGTTTTTTTATGGTCATACAGGGTATAGGGAATCCTTAGAGAGTTTTAGTTTTAACTCCACCATATCAAATCCAGAGAGTTTTTATATAGTATTCGCCATTTGCTTTCCTGCTTTCACAGGAATGACAGCAGGGGTTGGATTATCAGGCGATTTAAAGGACCCGAAAAAGTCGATTCCCATAGGTACTTTATCGGCCACTATTTTTGGAATGATAATTTACATTTTTATTGCCTATAAAATGACAATATCTGCCAGCCCTGAGGATCTCGCCGGTGATCAATTTGTTATGTCTAAAATTGCTTTCTGGGGCCCAATAATTCCTATCGGTTTAGCTGCTGCCACCATATCTTCGGCAATTGGTAGCGCATTGGTTGCACCAAGAACGCTTCAGGCTCTTGCAATGGACAGGGTACTTCCATTTCCAATGATTACCAAATGGCTTTCATTTGGTAAAAGCAGCAACGGGGATCCTGTTAATGCAACTGTTGCCACCTGTTTATTGGCGTTGTTCTTTGTAATAATCGGTGATATAAATTTTGTTGCACAGATTATTTCCATGTTCTTCATGGTGACCTACGGTGCCATATGCTTGATCTCATTTTTGCAACATTTTGCTGCCGATCCCTCATACAGGCCTGATTTTAAATCCAGGTGGTACATTTCATTGATTGGAGCTTTATTAACAATTTACCTGATGTTCAGGATGAATGCCTTTTATGCTTTCATTTCAATTCTCACGATGACTATCATTTATCTTGCAATTACTAAGATGAAACAAGATAAAGAAGGGATGGCGAAGATTTTCCAGGGAGTGATATTTCAGCTTAGCAGGCGATTACAGATATTCTTGCAAAAAGCCGAGAAGGAAGACCATAATAATTGGCGGCCTTCAGTGATATGTATTTCAACAGATTTTTTCAAAAGACCGTCAGCCTTTAAATTAATGACTTGGATATCACATAGATATGGCTTTGGCACCTATATTCATTATATGAAAGGATATTTTTCCAAAGAGACACACCTTCAATCAAAAGAACAACTGAAAGAATGTATTAGGGTTGCAGGATCTTCCAGAAGCAATGTTTATTTGGACACAATAATTTCCCCATCATTTACCAGTGTGATTGCCCAGGCCATACAATTGCCAAGCGTATCGGGGAAAGACATCAACATGGTTTTACTGGAATATTCAAAAAATTCACCAGAAGGGCTGCAGGAAATTATAGAGAACTTTCCGTTGATAAAATCCGCTGACCTCGACATCTGTATATTGGGGTCCTCTGATAAAGCATTTGGTGTAAAACGCGGAATCCATATCTGGATTACACCAAATGACCTTGAAAATGGAAGTTTGATGATTTTAATGGGCTATGTTCTTATGGGACATCCTGAATGGAAAAAAGCACAAATTAAAATTTCAGCCATTTTTCCAGAAAACGAGATTTCCGTGGTTCAGGAACAATTGTTGAATTTGATTAAATCGGGAAGATTGCCAATTTCTGCCCACAACATAGAATTGCTTGAGAAAAAGGACGAAATCAGCGTCAAAGAAATAATCAATGAAAAATCAAAAAATGCAGATCTGACTATTGTAGGGTTTAGAAGTGAGGCTTTGAAACAACTGGGTACAAGTATGTTTGAAGGCTACAATGGAGTGGGGGATATCCTGTTTGTTAATACTACCAGTGAGAAAGAAATTGTAGATGCGTTTTAGATCAATTGATAGGGTTTCGCATTTTGGGTTTTCCCATAGGGACTCCTTTGGAGCGGGTTTTGGGTTTCGGGTTCTGCAACTTGCAACTTAGAACTTACAACTTAGAACTTACAACTTGCAACTAGCAACTTAAAACTTACTACTTACTACTTTGCTGAAGTTAAATTAATCCGAGCTAACGGCTAAATCCGAAGCTGTAATTGGTGAAGAGATGATCTCTGTAAATATTTGCCATCTCTTTTCAGGGTTTTCCATAGTGCCACCCAGGTTTTTTATGTAATTGCTGACAAGGTCTTTCCCCAAATTGTAATTGATTACATAACTACGGTACTTATCAATGAACTGTATTCTTTGCATTGCCCTTTCATTTGAGTAAAGGCTGTACTTTATCAACCATTCAGCAGCTTCTTCCCTACTGATATTACCATTTAAATAATCCCTTGCAGCTTCATTCCCGGCATAATCCAAG
>CBDVAV010000723.1:0-2814 GCA_965372055.1 uncultured bacterium
CAGAAGACTTACTTTGCTTCACCGGGAAACAAATCAAAGCAAAGTTGAAAACAATAGAAAAGCTATTTTCGATTTGCATTTTAGTGCTTTGCATTGGCTGGAAGAGTATACCGGAATTTCATATCCTTTTGAGAAATTTGGATTTGCCTTGATCCCATCCTTCCAATACGGAGGGATGGAACATCCAGGAGCAATTCTCTACCGTGCCAGGAGCCTATTTCTTGAAGAAAATGCCACTCAAAATGAATTGTTGGGCAGGGCGAGTTTGATTGCACACGAAACTGCCCACATGTGGTTTGGAAACTTGGTTACCATGGATTGGTTTAATGATGTATGGCTTAAAGAAGTTTTCGCCAACTTCATGGCCGCAAAGATCGTTAATCCAAATTTTCCGGCAATAAACCACGATCTCAGGTTCTTGATGGCCCACTATCCATCGGCTTATGGAGTTGACCGGACCAAGGGCGCAAACCCGATCCAACAGGAATTGCCAAATCTGAAAAATGCAGGTACAGTTTATGGGGCTATTATTTATCAAAAAGCCCCCATTGTGATGAGGCATTTAGAGAGAATGGTGGGAAAAGAATCTTTCAGAAACAGTTTGAGAACTTACCTGAAACAATTTTCTTATAATAATGCTACCTGGGATGACCTGGTGAACATTATCGATCAGGATTCAGAAATGGATATTAAAACATGGAGCCAAGTTTGGGTAAAGGAACCTGGCATGCCGGATATGTTGTCATTTTATATTCCTGATGATGAAAAGAAGATACACAGGTTGAATTTGTATCAGCGCAATGAAAGGAGAAAATCATGGCCACAAGATGTGAGATTTTGGCTTATGCATCAGGATTCTACCTACATTATTGATGCTGCAATCACAAAAAGCACGACATTTATCGATGAAGCCCAGGGTTTACCAGGACCTGATTATATCATTCCCAATCCCAATGGATTTAGTTATGGCTATTTTGCCTACCCTCTCAATACCAAAGCTTATTTGATTGGAGAAGTTGGCAACCTTGAAGATCCTGTGCTACGAGGATCAGTATATATAAATTTATATGAAGCAGTTTTAAGAAAAGATGTAGAACCAATTGAGTTCTTTAATACCTTGATCAAATTTTTACCAACCGAAGAATCAATCTTAAATGCACAATATATGGTTGGGAGGCTCAGGTCAATATATTGGGGTTTCTTGACCAAAATTCAGCAAAATGAAAAAGCACAGGAACTGGAGAACCTGTTATTTGGGTTGGCTGAAGAGAAAACCAATTCTGGAGAGAAAGCTACCTACTTCAGGGCATTTGCCAATATCGCTACAACTGATGAAAGTATTACAAAATTAGAATCAATATGGTGTAAGAAGGATAAAATAGAAGGACTTTCACTGTTCGAGAGGGACTATACTTTATTGGCTTATGAACTTGCAGTGAGGGATGTAGAAAATAAGGAACAGATACTAAATCAACAATTGGAAAGGATTACCAATGCAGACCGAAAAGCCCGAATGAAATTTGTAATTCCTGCCCTCTCCTCAGATGAAGTTGAAAGAGATGAATTCTTCGAAAGCCTTAAAGATCCGAAAAACCGGGAACATGAGCCCTGGGTGCTTGAAGCTTTGAGGTATCTTCACCACTCCTTAAGGTCTGAATCATCAATTAAATACATAAGGCCAAGCCTGGAAATGCTGGAAGAGATACAACAAACCGGAGACATTTTTTTTCCAAAAAGATGGTTGGATAATACATTGGGTGGACATCATACTATAGAAGCTTCTGATGAAGTTAGAAATTTCCTGTATCGCAATAATAAGTATCCTGAAAAATTGAAAGAGAAGATTTTACAATCTTCAGATATGTTGTTCCGCTCCTCAGAAATGCTTCAGTCTAGTCAAATGTGATCGATTTACTGGAGAATAATCTCTCCATCTATCTGTAATTGATTGTGCAGTTTTTTTGCAACTTCTAAGGTAATATCACGCTTACCTCTTAAGTATTCACTAATCCTACTCTTGGGCACTCCCAACTTTTTGGCTAAATCAGATTGCTTCAATCCCAATTCATACATCCTTAACTTGATTACCTCAATAAGTGTCGGTGTTTCGATATTATAGTATTTATCCTCGTAATCCGCCACCAAATCAGAAAGTCTGTCCATCATCACAAAGTCTGGATTATCATAGCTGTGATTATCCCCTACTTTGATCAAGAGTTCATCAATTTTATTTATGGCTTCCTGATATTGAGATTGTGTTTCAATTACCCTCATAATTTCAAATGTTTTTTGCATCTATATTATTGTATTCAGAATGTTTCCCAATCCAAAGCCGTCAGATAGTTTTATAACAGAAAGGATCACCTTCACTCAAACATGATAATGTCACTGGATTTATCCCTTACAAGACGTAGACTCTTGATCTGATCATTATAATCGACATGAATAATATTCGATTGGTCTTCAAACGCATCAAATAATACTTTATCCTCAATCTCGATAGAGGTTACCCTCCTAACTTTGGAAACTTCCATATAACACCACATCACATCCTTTGCCATTTCGTTTCCGAGATACTCAATATCCCTTTTCTTCCCATTTACGCTTATTGAAAATCTTTTCGACAAATACTCCGCCACCAAACGGTTGATTTTATCCAAATCCTTGGGGTTGAGCAAGTCAAGGTTTTCATGGTACTCTTTGTTTAACCCTTCCTCAAAATCGTCCAAAAAAATACGATGGGTTATTTGTAAAGCATTGGTCTTCCCGTCATGGTTGATCTCACATACACTTACATGAAAAGGATGCGGAGTT
>CBDVAV010000724.1:0-2812 GCA_965372055.1 uncultured bacterium
AATTCTGGTTCAACTTTGTTCCTGTGGGAATTCCGGGTCAAATGAAAATAAGGCTGAAGCTACTGAAGAAGCTACTCCTGCGGAGGTAGTTACTAAAAGTGTCTCCTTTAAATATCCGAAAGATGGAGCCAAATTGTCAAGCCCATTAGTGATTGAAATGGAAGTTGAAGGAATGGAAATTGAACCTGCTGGAGAAGTAATTGAAGGTAAAGGACATCATCATCTAATTATCGACGGCTCTTTTATTGAAAAAGGTGCCATTGTCCCAGCTAATGAAACACATATACATTATGGCCTTGGTCAAACTAAAGCTGAAATTAGTTTAGAACCCGGTAAGCACACATTAACATTGCAATTTGCAAATGGTGTACATGTATCTTATGGGAAAGATATGAGTACTACCCTGGAAATAGAGATTGTAAATCAATAAGACCTCAGTTTTTGTAAACAACCGGAGAAATTCTTGGTCAAAAACTAGTAGAAATAGGACTTAAGAATTAAGTTGCAATAAAAAGCGCAACTTTGATTAAAAGAGTTAGGTATTACATTTTTTTAAAGGATGTAATTGTGCTGGCCCTAACTGCTTTTGGAGGGCCTCCGACACATTTCTCAATGTTCCTAGACAGGCTTGTACGCCTTAGGGGATACCTGACCGAGGAAGAATTGATTGAGCTCAATGCACTATGTCAAATTATCCCCGGGCCTACATCTACCCAAATCATAACCAGCATCGGTTTCAAAATCGGAGGGCCAAATTTAGCCTATCTAACCCTATTGGTATGGATGCTCCCTGCAGTAATAGTAATGATTGGGGCAGCTATTTTAATCTCCACTTTACAAGCTAAAGATATTCCCATTGGGTTTACCAGGTTTATCCAACCCATGGCTGTAGGGTTCGTGAGTTATGCTGCATATACCATCAGCGTTAAAGTTGTTAAAACAAGGCTGGCTGTTATCATTATGGTGATATCTGCCATCGTCTCCTTTTTTGTTAAAAGCCCTTATATCTTTCCAATTATACTATTGATGGCCGGATCAATAACTGCTTTCAAATACCACCAACAACCGAAAGAAGAAAAATCAGGATTCAAGATCAGGTGGGCAAATTTTATTCTTTGGATCGGAGTACTGATAGTGGCGGCCAGTTTAGGCGGGATCACCAGGGCCATGCCTGTATTATTATTTGAAAACTTCTACCGAAATGGAAGCTTGGTCTTTGGGGGAAGCTCAGTACTGGTACCTTTCATGTATACTGAATTCGTCCTTTTTAAAAATTATTTATCTTCTGCGGAATTTTTGACTGGTTTCGCTGCTGTTCAGGCCATCCCAGGGCCTGTTTTTTCCTTTACTGCTTATATTGGGGCCCTGGCAATGCGTGATTATGGCATTTGGGGTTCTATATTAGGGGGATTTGTGGCTGCTCTTGGTATTTTTCTACCAGGCACCTTTTTGATTTTCTTTTTGATCAGGATCTGGGAAAGCTTAAAAAAATACAGAATTATCAGAGCCTCCTTGGAAGGGATTAGTGCAGCAAGTTCTGGAATGGTGGCTGCCGCGGCACTCATATTGTTTCAACCCATTGAAACCTCTTTTTTAAATCTTGGAATTGTTTCTACAACCTTCATTTTATTGGCTTTCACCAGGATACCAGCACCTTTCATTATTTTGGCAGGCTTGTTATCAGGTCTGATAGCCGGTATTTTTATTTGATTAGGTGGTATCCCTTGAATTTGCTTAAATCGATCCTGTCAATAATTCTTTTAGCACCTACTTAACAACCTACATTGTTCCTCTGCTCTTCCAGGGCGGGCTACCATTATTATTCTATCACCTGACTTACAATAATAAATTCTGGTTGTTTGGTAAAATAAAAAAACCTCACCCCTATAAGGGAAGAGGTTCTCCTTAAAATTTAAAATCATACTTTAATTGCTATTCTGAGGAGTGATGCCCATTTTACTCAAAACCAAGTCAGAAACATCGTTTTCTTCTTTGGCATATAATACAACATCAATTGAGCCGATCCTTGCACTGAGAATAAATGTATATCCACTTTCACTTGCCACGGTATTTATTGCTTCCTCAATTTTCTTATAAATTGGTTGAAAAAGCTCTGCTGTCTTTTTTTGCAAATCAAGTTGCGCATCTTGTTGGAATATTTGAATATTCTGCTGGAGTTGCGTCAGTTGTCTTTCATTATCGGTGCGGATTAAGTCTGTCATTGTTGAAGCTCCTTGTTGGTATTGCTCAAGCTTGGCCTGATAGTCTTGGACCTTGGCTTGATACTGGTTTTGCAATTGGGTTTCATGGACCTTTAGATCAGATTCGATTTGTTTTGTATCTGGCATTTCACTCAATATATAATCAATATCAGCGTAGCCAATCTTGACAGTTGTTTGAGCAATGCTGCCAAAACAAACCAATGTCATTGCCAATAGTGCAGTTAAATTTCTCATTTTCATAGTTTTTAGTTTCAATATTACTTTATCACATCGTTTGAATCCCCCAAACCCAATTCATCCAATACAAAATCGGTATAATCGTGAATGGGATCGGTATAAATCATTACCAAATCTCCAGATTTATCAAACACTATTTGAAGCCGGTGATCTTTGGCCACTTTTTCAACTGCTTCAAAAACTTTATCTTGTACCGGTTTCACCAGCTCCTTTTTCTTTAAAAAGAACAACCCGTCAAACCCAAATATCTTCTTTTGATATTCCTTGACCTCATTTTCCTTCTTCCCGATTCCTGCCATCCTTTCATCTTTCATTTCTTTGGTCAATAGTACTTCTTCGGCCTGTAGGGTACT
>CBDVAV010000725.1:0-2809 GCA_965372055.1 uncultured bacterium
CCTCGGTATATTTAAAGATAATTCGAATGTTGGAAACCCTAAAATGAAAGGGTCGGTAATTTACCATGAGGCGACCCAAGAATACACATTAAAGGGCAGCGGATATAATATCTGGTTCGGGAGGGATGAATTTCAATATGTCTATAAAACGCTAAAAGGGGACTTCATTCTTACTGCAAATTTTGAATTTGTTGGCGAAGGGGTAGATCCTCATAGAAAAATAGGATGGATGATCAGGGAGTCACTGGATGACGAGGCCGCTCATATCAGTGCTGTAGTTCATGGTGATGGCTTGACAGCACTTCAATGGCGTATTTTGAAAGGGGCACATATGAGGGACCCTGAAGATGAAATTTTTGCTCCGAAGAAGAGGCCTCAGATAATTCAGTTGGAGCGAACCGGGAAGACTATAATTATGAGGACGGCAAATTGGGGAGAGCCATTACAAATCGTTGGCTCTCAAGAAATGAAAGACCTACCAGATGAGGTATTTGCCGGGTTGTTTATTTGTGCACACAATGAAGAAGTGTTGGAAGAAGCCAAGGTTTGGAATGTCCGTATCGACAAGCCCGTTGCCGATGATTACAATCCCAACCAGCAAGGCTTTTTGGGATCCAGGCTTGAAATCATTAATGTGTTTGATGGTAAACGAAAAGTGATCCACAAGTCCTCAGGCCGTTTTGAAGCCCCAAATTGGATGCCAGACGGGAAAGAACTTTTGTTCAATGAAAATGGATCCTTATTTATAATCCCCATTGAAGGAGGAACCACAGAAAAACTTAATACCGGTTTTGCAAACAGGAACAACAACGACCATGGCATTTCATTTGATGGTAAAACATTGGCCATTAGTCACCACAGGGACGGGTTGTCCGGGGGAGGTTCGACAATTTATGTGCTGCCAATAGAAGGGGGAACACCAAAATTGGTAACAGAAAAAACACCTTCATATTGGCATGGCTGGGCACCTAATGGCAAGGACGTTGTATTTGTAGGTAGCAGGGATGATCAGGGATACGACATTTATAAGATATCTATAAACGGAGGAGCGGAAATTAAACTGACCAACAATAAAGGTACACATGCTGATGGCCCGGAATACTCTCCTGATGGGAAGTTTATTTATTACAATGCGAATCCATCTGGAACAATGC
This sequence comes from uncultured bacterium, assembly GCA_965372055.1. Lineage (GTDB taxonomy): Bacteria > Bacteroidota > Bacteroidia > Cytophagales > Cyclobacteriaceae > CBDVAV01. Next base: position 1,155 of record CBDVAV010000725.1, read on the forward strand.
AAATCTGGCGAATGAAACCAGATGGATTGGCAAAAGAGCAATTAACTTTTGATCAATACAATGACTGGTTCCCTCACATTTCCCCAGATGGGAAATGGATTGCATTCATATCATTTCCCACTCATATTGACCCAAATTCGCATCCTTCGTATAAACGGGTAATGTTAAGGCTAATGAGTGCTGATGGCAGTGCACCCAAAGTAATCGCTTACCTAGTGGGGGGACAAGGAACGATCAATGTACCCAGTTGGTCACCTGACAGTAAGAGAATCTCATTTGTCAGCAATAGCTTATTTGTAGAATGAATTTAGGTTTTACAACTATTGTCGTAACGTATACATTTAGATAGAAGAACAATCCTATCCCGAATAAAATTGATAATAATTATTAGTCAATTCTAAATTAATGCTACATTTGTAAAACGATAATTATGGATATCATAAATCAATTCTGTAACGGGATTAATCCTATATAGCTAGCTTTTGATGTCCCTTAAGTACTAATTTCTCATGAATATATTTGTAGCAAACTTAAATTTTAGAGTAAAAACCGATCAACTACAGGACCTTTTTGAACAATACGGAGAAGTTGATTCAGTAAAAATTGTAACCGACAGGGATTCAGGGCGATCCAAAGGTTTTGGATTTGTTGAAATGGCTGACGAGACCGCAGCCCGAAATGCAATTTCCCAGCTCGACAATCAAGAAGTTGAAGGCAGGAATATTGTTGTAAAAGAAGCCAGACCGCGCGATTAAATTATATCCCCTCCGCATCCACCTCTTTGACTTCCGGAATCATTCTAATTAAAAGATTCTCAATACCTGCTTTGAGTGTAACCAAGGATGAGGGGCATCCGCTGCATGCACCCTGAAGGTTTACTTTAACCACACCATCATTAAAAGAAGCAAAGGAAATAGCACCACCATCTTGCTCAACTGCTGGTTTTACGTATTCATCAAGAATTTCCTTAATTTTTCTTTCAAGATCAGGCTCATCAGGTTTTGGGGCCGGATCTGCCTTGCTATTTGTATCAGACAATAGTGGCTTTCCACTCTCCAAATAATCTTTGATGATTGACTTCAATGCTTCCCGGATTTCCAGCCAATCGGCTTCTTCAGTTTTTGTAACGGTGATAAAATTACTCATGTAAAAAACCCTGGTTACATAATCAAAATCAAATAGCCTATCTGCCAAGGGAGCATTTATTGCACTGTCTTTATTGGGGAAGTCGTAGTTCTTTCCTTCGTCTACCAACATGTAGTCAGCTACAAACTTTAATGAGTTAGGATTTGGATTGGCCTCATAATATATATTAACTACCTTCTTATCTTCCATTTGAATAGGTCTCTGGACAAAATTAATGAAATTAGATCAATTATTCATTTTTAATCTCTAGTTCAGGTTCTGCCATTGGAGCTTGGCTAACGGGTGCACCATTGGAAAGCTCACCCTCGGAACTGGCAACCAAGGTTGCAACCGTTGCATCTCCGGTAACATTAACTACCGTTCTGCACATGTCCAGAGGTCTGTCAACAGGAAAGATTATGGCAATCCAGGCGGGATTTAGTCCAACGGATTGCAGTACTACTATCATCATCACCAGGCCGGCACTGGGTACAGCCGCAGAACCTATTGAAGCCAGGGTTGCAGTAAGC
>CBDVAV010000726.1:0-2808 GCA_965372055.1 uncultured bacterium
CCAACAGACGTTCTTTCTTTGGTGGCGGCAGGGTCCTTCATTGTCACCCAAAGATCAATCTTTGGTAGCAATTAAGTATGAAGTTGATAAATTGGGCCAAAGAAAAAAATATCGGTTGGGCCTTCCTTTGCAACTGAAAATCTACGTTTTCATAAATGTGATGGTGATGATAGCAGCATTTGTGATCTTATTAATGAATAAAACCTCTTTCTCAGGCTATGTTATTGCACATATATCTGGAGGAATCGCCTTCACGGCACTCACCATGGGAATGCTCACGGAACAAAGAACCCTTGGATGGCGACTGGAGCTTATCCGTTTACTGTTGATGGCGGTGAGCATCCCTATTCTTTTCACTGGATTCCCTTTCAACGTTACATTTGTTATTGTACCCATTGGAATACTGTCAATTTTTGCAGCTTGGTTATTTAGGATAAAAGACTATTTCTCACCGTAACTGCCTTTTGTGAAGATAACAGCAATGTAATTCCATGGAGCTTGACTTGGTCTGGTGTCAATGTCTATTTTAAATCCAGACTGGATACAAGAGTTTATTATAGCCTTTATTTTATACCAAATACTTTTTTTATGTTATCAACATAATCAAGCTTTTCCCAGGTAAAAGTCTCCACTTTTTTAGTGATATTTGAGCCATTTCCTTTAAAAGTGAGACTTTTTAATTCAGGAGATCTTCCCATATGACCATAAGCAGCAGTTTCTTGGTAGATCGGCGATTTTAAATGCAGTCTTGCAATAATAGCCGCTGGCTTCATGTCAAATATCCCATCAACTTTCAGCGCAATATCACTATCAGGCATATCAACCTTGGAACTGCCAAAAGTATTGATGTAAATACCCATTGGCTCAGCCACTCCAATAGCATATGACACTTGTACAAGTATTTCATTCGCAATTCCGGCAGCAACCATATTTTTAGCAATGTGCCGAGTGGCATATGCTGCTGAACGATCTACCTTGGAAGGATCTTTGCCGGAAAATGCCCCACCACCATGAGCTCCCTTTCCCCCGTATGTATCAACTATTATCTTTCGTCCGGTTAGACCAGTATCGCCATGGGGACCTCCAATTACAAACTTTCCTGTAGGGTTGACATGATATTTTATATTGCTGTTAAACAGTGCCTGGTTTTCTGGTGATAAAAGGGAAATTACCCTTGGAATTAATATTTCTTTGACATCCGATTTAATCTTAGCAAGCATCTCCCCTTCCTCTGCAAAATCATCATGCTGAGTTGAAACTACAATAGTATCTATTCGGATTGGCCGGTTATTGTCATCGTATTCTATTGTGACTTGTGATTTTGAATCTGGCCTGAGATATGGCATTTCTTTTCCAGCCTTACGGATTTTAGATAACTCGATCAGAATCCTATGAGAAAGATCAAGGGCTAGTGGCATATAGTTTTCGGATTCATTGGTTGCATACCCAAACATCATTCCCTGATCACCTGCTCCCTGATCGCCTTCGCGCTCCACACCTTGGTTTATGTCTTGCGATTGTTCATGTATTGCAGAAATTACCCCGCACGAATTGCCTTCAAATTGGTAAGATGCTTTATTGTACCCGATTTCATTGATTACATTCCTTGCAATTTGTTGTACATCAATGTATGCTTTGGACTTTACTTCTCCACTAAGCACTGTGAGCCCAGTTGTTACCAAAGTTTCACAGGCAACTTTAGATTCAGGATCCTGAGCCAAAAAGTTATCTAGTAAAGCATCTGATATCTGGTCAGCAATTTTGTCTGGGTGTCCTTCAGAAACGGATTCTGATGTAAATAAGTAAGGCATGACTATATTTTAAAAGGGATCAAAGTTATACCTAATTTAACATATAAAATAAAATGAAACACAAAAATTTCACTGACCTATCAAATATATTGTTGGGAGTTTTTGTATATCAGGTAAGCGGCCCTTCCAATTGACTACAGGCAATGTCTTGATCAGTTGGTTCTGTCCTGTGATGTCAGCAGCAACACATAACTTGGTTTCTGGACTTAAGGTAGCCATCAGCACTTTCAACATTTTATTATTTCTATATGGTGTTTCCATAAATATTTGAGTTTGATTGTAATTCCATACCAATTTTTCCATTGTTTTAAGTTTTTTCCTAAGATCAGGTTCTTGAACCGGAAGATATCCATTAAAGGTAAAATTTTGCCCGTTAAGACCTGAGGCAATGAGGGCTAGCACGATGGAAGAAGGCCCTGTCAGTGGAATTACATTTATTGCATTAATATGTGCGTAGTTGACAGCTATTGTTCCTGGATCCGCAATACAAGGATTTCCAGATTCGGAAATCACTCCCATATTTTCTCCCAAGGCTAAAGGACTCATCATATTGACCAACTCCGCAGCCTGGGTTCTCTTATCAAGGGTTTCAATATGTAATGTTTCTATTTTAAGATTTCGATCAATGGATTTTAAAAACCGCCTGGCAGTCTTCGGATTCTCTGCAAGAAAGTATTTAATTTCCTTTATGGCATTTTTTATTTGATCGGGAATTGTAATATTTGCATTTTCAGCAATTGGAATTGGGATTAAATATAGGATACCCTTAATTAGTTCGTTCATCTCTTGTTATGGTTAATAAGATGGGAAGATTACTTATTCTGATCGGTGCCATATTAGTCATATTAGGACTTATTATCAATTCTTTTGGCAAAGTCCCTTTACTTGGCAAGTTACCTGGTGACATATCCATTGAGAGGGAGAATTTCAAATTTTATTTTCCAATAACTTCCAGCATTTTGATTAGTGCAATAATCACCCTTATTGTTTACTTGGT
>CBDVAV010000727.1:0-2795 GCA_965372055.1 uncultured bacterium
TGATCTTTGGTCATGCACATCCAAAAGTCATAGAAGCAGTTAAGGAATCTGTCATCAATTCCTCATCATTTGGCGCACCTTCTGAAATAGAAGTAGATATAGCTGAGTTAATCATTAAAATGGTCCCCAGTATTGATAAAATCAGAATGGTCAACTCTGGTACCGAAGCTTGTATGAGTGCTGTAAGGGTGGCCAGAGGCTATACAGGCAGGGACAAGTTCATCAAATTTGAAGGGTGTTACCATGGCCATGCCGATAGTTTTCTCATCAAAGCCGGTAGCGGGGCCAGCACTTTAGGAACACCCAATAGTCCTGGGGTCACTGATGGAACTGCACAAGATACTCTGTTGGCAGAATACAACAATATTGATTTGGTAAATGAATTGTTCGCTAACCATCCAGGGCAAATTGCCGCCATTATTGTTGAACCTGTAGCTGGAAACATGGGATGTATACCACCTGAAAAAGGCTTTTTACAAGGGTTAAGAAGTTTATGTGATAAGCACAAATCCGTTTTGATCTTTGATGAAGTGATGACTGGTTTTAGATTATCAAAGGGAGGTGCACAAAAGCTTTATGGGATAAATGCAGACCTAGTTACTTTCGGTAAAATTATAGGTGGGGGAATGCCAGTGGGCGCATACGGTGGCAAGCAGGAAATCATGGCAATGGTCTCTCCAGATGGCCCTGTATACCAAGCTGGAACTTTATCAGGCAATCCAGTGGCCATGGCTGCAGGGTATACTATGTTAAATATGATCAATGAAACAAATGACCTGTACCAGGAATTGGAGGTAAAAGGACAGTACCTTGAAGCAGGATTGAGGGAGGTTTTATCGAATAAGAATATTGATTTTACTATCAACAGAGTCGGATCCATGATCAGTTTGCATTTTACCGATCAAAACGTAACAAATTTCAGTTCCGCAGCTTCTGGGAATAATGATTCCTTTAAAACTTTTTTCCACGATATGTTAAATGAAGGGATCTATCTGCCACCATCACCATTTGAGACTTGGTTTCTATCTTACTCATTAACCAAAGCACAATTGGACAAAACTATTTCCAGTGTTGACAAGGTTTGTAACTAGCATAAGATATGTCAAAAAAGGCTGTTTTACTGGTAAATCTTGGATCTCCTGACAGTTGCGAGGTAGCAGATGTAAGGCAATACCTGGATGAGTTTTTAATGGACAGCAATGTTATTGATGTCCCTTGGCTATTGCGAGCCATTATTGTCAAGGGACTTATACTCCCCAAGAGGCCAAAAGATTCGGCCAAAGCATATAAAAAAATATGGACAGATGAAGGATCCCCTTTAATTGTCATAAGTAAGAAGGTAAAAGATAAACTAATAAACAAAATCAACCTTCCCATTAAATTAGGGATGAGATATGGCAATCCGTCAATTGCATCAGCGATTAAGAAATTGAAGAAGGATAGCCCGGCACTTGAGCAAATTCTTTTAGTTCCATTGTATCCACATTACGCCACCTCATCCTTCGGTACGGTAGTGGATAAAGTACGGGTCGAATTATCAAAGCTTTATCCTGCAATTAAAATGGATATTTTATCAAGCTTCTATAATGATAAACTGTATATCAATGCCTTATCAGAAAGTATTAAAACTTTCATTGAAAATAGGTACGACCATATTCTCTTTAGCTACCACGGATTACCAGAACGACATCTGAAAAAAACCGACCCTACTAAAAAGCATTGTTTGAAAACGGAAAATTGTTGCAGTGTTGATTCCCCTGCCCATCAATATTGTTATCGACACCAAGTTTTTGAAACCACCAGATTAACCACCGAAACTTTGGGCATACCTCGGGAAAAATACTCTATTTCATTTCAATCCAGGCTTGGCAGGGACAAATGGCTTGATCCAAACACTGAATCCCAGCTGCAAAAATTAGCTGATGCCGGAGTTGAAAAACTATTGGTTGTATGTCCGGCATTTGTATCAGATTGCCTTGAAACATTGGAAGAAATCGGAATTCGCGGCAAAAAGGATTTTATTAAAGCAGGAGGTGAAGAATTGACCTTAATACCCTGTCTCAACGATAACCAAATTTGGATTGAAACACTTACCGATTGGATTAACAATTATAATTGGCAGGTATTACAGCAATGATTTTCCTTTCGGACTAAAATGATGCATTTAAGCCAATAGAAAATGATCTGGGCAAGCCCGGCCTTAATCCAGATGGCCTTCTGGAAACGGAATAAACCTGATCAGTAATATTCTTAATATCACCAGTTATTCTGAACCTGGTGTTAAATTTATAGTGAACACTTATATCGCCGATAAAACTATTATCAGTCGATTTGTCCGATGGAATATCCCCTTGTCCTGCCTCTGTTCTCATTTTATCAGAATATTTACTTGTAAAATTCAAGCTGAACTTTTCGTGTTCAAAACTGATCCCCAACGCCAGTTGATGATTAGAGATATAAGGTAGATTATCCCCCTTTTTTACTTCTCCCCAAGGATCAAATTGACTGTCAAAATCATTTTTAAATTTGGCATCAGTAAAGGTATATGCCAATGTTAGTGGTATTCTGAATTTAGCTTGTTGACTTTGTACAAAATCATAGGCTACAAGCAACTCCAAGCCTTTTACATCCACCTCTCCACCATTAATTTGATCAGCCGAACCACTTCCTCCAGCCGCATTTAAATCACTGCCCAAGAGATTTGAATAATCGTTAAAAAAGAAAATTGCCTGCGTGGATAAATAACCATAATTTGCCCGGATACCTGCTTCATAATTAATGCTTTTCTCAGCTTT
>CBDVAV010000728.1:0-2785 GCA_965372055.1 uncultured bacterium
GCAGTTAGAAGTATGATCCGGAACAAGTTGTACTCCCTGATCAACATTCTTGGATTAACCGTGGGCATGAGTACAGCATGCCTGTTGTTCATGTACGTACATGATGAACTTAGCTTCGATAGTTACCATGAAAATGCATACCGGACTTACAGGGTGGTTGAAAAATTAGAAAGCATTGATAACAGTACCCGCCATATTGGAATGACGGCACCTCCCTTGGCTGAAACATTGAAAAGTGAAGTGCCGGAAGTTGAGCGCGTGGTAAATTTGTACCAATTCATGGGGCACCTGGATTTTATTAAAGATGGAACCCGGTTTGCAGAGAGAGCCTGGGCCATGACAGATAGCAATTTTCCTAAAGTATTTGATGTAGAGTTTAAACATGGAGATCCTGAAACAGCATTTAGTGAACCGATGTCAATTGTTTTGACAGAAAGTACGGCCCAAAAGTATTTCGGAAATGAAATGCCAATTGGTAAGACGCTTATCGTAGCAAATATTGGAGATATGAAGGTAACAGGGGTAATAAAAGACTTCCCGCAAAACTCACACCTGCAACTAAAAGTAATGGTTTCCAATATCAGAACTGATGATAGTTGGAAGGGTTACCTGAAGAATTGGGACAGGTATGGGGCTGTTACCTATGTTGTTCTACACCCCGGTGTAAATGTTGAACCCCTGAGTGATAAATTTCAAAACATTGCTGATGAGCATTGGAAAGACAACCCTGCCCGTTCCGGGTTCTATTTACAGCCTATAGAGTCAATTCATTTTAATTCGGCTAATATAGAGTTCGGTTTCGAGGAGCAAAAGGGAGAAATTTTTTATATCTATTTATTTTCATCTATCGGGATTTTTATCTTGATCATTGCCAGTATTAATTATATGAACCTGGCCACTGCAAAATCATTGCAGAGAGCGAGAGAGATAGGATTGCGAAAAGTAGTTGGTGCGAGAAAATCACAGCTTATTGTACAATTTTTGAGTGAATCGACATTATTGACCATTTTGGCATTTGTTTTTTCCATAGGCCTGATTGATCTATTACTCCCTGCATTTAACGATGTCACTGGAAAATCCTTTCAGTTCGCCAACTTAATTTTCGGTGAAATACTGATCATTCTTTTTTCCATTTCGGTATTGATTGGATTGATTTCGGGCAGTTACCCTGCAATTTATTTGTCCAATATTCTGCCAGTTGAATCATTAAAGGGGGAAATAAGAACAGGAAGAAAAGGAATCTACCTAAGAAAGGGTTTAGTGATTTTCCAATTTACCTTGTCAATAATAATGATCATTGCCACTTTGGTTGTATATAATCAAATGAACTATATCCGAAACATGGAAGTCGGGTTTGAAAAGGAAAACATGATGGTAATCGATATTAATAGTGGATCAGTCCGGCGATCTTTCGAAACCATGAAGTCTGAATTCCAGAAAATTCCTGGGGTGGTTGATGTTGCCAGTTCATCCCGAGTGCCTGGTGAGTGGAAAAGAATTGTAGAAGTTGTTGCTAAATCACAAATCAATCCCAATGACTCACTGCAGATATATTTTATGTGCTTTGATGAGGATATGCTTCAAGTGTATGACCTGGAATTACTTTTGGGTAAAAATTTCTCTGGCAATAAGCTGCTTGACTCTACCTCGGTAATCCTTAATGAAGAGGCTGTAATCTCTTTGGGCCTTCAAAGCAACCCCATTGGTGAACAAATTAGGTTTTCGGAGGTTTCGGGCCCGCTTAAAGTTATAGGAGTAGTAAAAAACTTCCATTTTCAATCCCTACACCAAAAAATAGCCCCTTTGGTTATTGGATACTGGGCAAACCCAGTAACGGTAATAGATTATTTTACACTTAAATTCTCTACCGATAACTTACAGGAACTGGTCAAAGGGGCAACAATGGTTCATGAAACATTTGATACTGCAACTCCCATAGAATACCACTTTCTTGACCAACAAATTGATACGTTCTATGAAGCAGATAAAAGGGCAGGTGATCTGTTTGCCATAGGGGCTGGCCTTACCATTATCATTGCCTGCATGGGATTGTTTGGTCTCGCTTCCTTCCTGATCCAAAAAAGACTTAAAGAAGTAAGTGTTAGAAAGGTGCTGGGTGCATCGGGTTTAAATTTATTCTTTATCCTTTCCAAATCATTTATAACTCAAATTATTATCGCATTTATCATTGCTTCTCCTATCGCATGGCTGGTTATGGACAATTGGCTGGATTATTTTGCCTATAAGTCTAGCCTTGGTGTTGGGGTTTTTATTAGTGCAGGCATCATTGCATTATTGGTGTCGTTAATTTCTATCAGCTATCGTTCTTTCCAGGCTGTTTTAGTAAACCCTGCTGATACTCTCAAAAGTGAATAAAATCAACTTAAAATATATAAGACTGTGTTTCAAAATTATCTAAAAATCGCATTCAGGAATTTGTGGAAGCAAAGGTTCCATTCCATGGTAAATATTTTCGGATTGGCTATTGGATTGACCTGTGTATTACTGATTTCCTTATATGTTGTCGATGAAATTAGCTACGACAGGTTTCACCAAAAGTCAAAAAATATTTACAGGGTAGTTGAAAATCAATACTATGCAGGTCAGCCGGTATTTCCTGTTGCGGTAACTCCTGGGCCTTTGGCTCCCTCCCTTAAAGAAGAATACCCGGAAATAATCAATTCTACCAGGTTGATGGGCAATAGCAGTATGTTTGAAGTAGGAGAAAAGAAGTTTGTTGAAAGCGGAGCTTACGTTGACAACAGCTTTTTTCAGATATTTTCAT
>CBDVAV010000729.1:0-2767 GCA_965372055.1 uncultured bacterium
AAGTTGGCATCATTTGACAGGAAGTATTCCAATGAAGTTGAAGGTGCACTTCCCAATCCTAAATTTCGAATGGTGGCACTGGCAGAAAAGGAGCTACCTTCATTAATCGTGGAGGCAGAAGCACTGGTTGAAATAAAAGTCAAATCCGAAGGTGGAGGTGCTGTCACGGTTAATGCAACCCAAGCTGTATTATTATTTTCATCTCCTTCGGTTATTACATCTTCACTGTCTGCTTCAATAATGACAAACCAATTGCCTGGCTGTGTATCAAGGGGAATAAATAGATTTGTAGCCACAAATTGCTCATCTCCATCAAACAATGCACCAAAACCATTTGATCCTATAAATACATCAATGCTTGAATTTAACAATGTATCACTTGATAAGTAATAAGCAAAACCGGCCGGTCCTGATCCACCGTTGCCAATATTCAGGGCAGAGGAGCCAGCGGTTACAAATGCTCCAGCTTCAATAGTTGAAGGATTGACAAACTCGTTGATCACTATAAGATCTGGAAATACCTGAAGGCCTACATAAATCTGATAAGCAGTAACATTGTTGCTTTCATCTCCTTCAAATACAAAATTTGGCATATCTATTTCTGTAAGCAGGTACATTGAATCTTCAGGAGTATTCAACGGGATAGTTACTATCCTGCTAAAGAATTGGGCACCAAATGGGCCAATTGCAGAAACAGCAGAGCTATCAAGTTCGATATCATTGACATCTTTAAATTTATCGGCAGATAACAATATCCTTAAACTGGTTGGTTCGCTGCCGAGTTCACCAAAGTTGACAATGTCACCAGTTACTTCCGTGATCGAATTTGCATTCACCGGATTTGGAAAAGCTGACAAGTTTACCACTTCCAGATCAGGGAATATTGGAGGTAAAATAATCACTTGGATTGCTTCAATATTGTTCGTTTCGTCAATTTCATCAACCTCGTTAAAATCGTCTGCCGAGAATAACATATAATAAGTACTGTCTGGCACATCAGCCGGAATATCAATTGTCCAGTTAAAAAAGTCTGAAGACCCATCAGACAATGCAACAATTTCATTTTCTGCCAACACCAGGTCACCTCCATCAATATTCATATCCAATGATAGATAAACTGTGGCTACGCTTGGTTCCGCATCACCTTCTCCCCTGTTAAATATAGACCCATTTGCTGAAGTACCTGAATTGGCAAAGATGGTGGTACTTACAAGATTTAATGATGAGAAAATAAGGTCGGGAATTAGCTTGGGGTTAATTGTTATTTGTACCAATGCTATATTATTCGTTTCATCGGTTTCAACAATTTCATTTTCAGGATCTACATAAAAGATTATAAAGTAATCCCCAGGAGCAATGTCTACAGGTATGGAAATTGGAAAAGAGTTAATGTCCTGATCAAAACTGGACAAAGAAGGAACAGTTGATGAGGCTAGCAAGAGATCATCTACATCCGCGATATTATCCGTCGACAAGAAATAACTTACGATTGTTTCTGGTGCTATTCCGTCTCCAAGGTTTTTCACAAGATCAGACCCACTGGAAGTTTCACCGGCATTTATTACATAAGGTAAAATATTCTGGGGGGTTATCTCAAGATCAATTTCCAATGGATCATTCACAATAATTGGAATAATACCAAGATTGTTATCTTCAGAGATTTCATCATGGGCTTCCCCTCCATCAACCCAAATCAACAGGTTGTAATTGCCAGCCACAATCCCTGTAGGCACTGGTATAATATCTGAAATAATTACAGATTCTCCCCTAAGCAATAATTGCAGTGATAATTCACTAACAAGTGAATCTGTGGCATCAACAATATCATCAGAAGAAATATAATACTTAATAATACTCTCGGGAGCTAAAGTCAGTGACTGATTTGAAACACGGTAATTAAGCTCCGTGGTAAACCCCCTGGTAATACTCATGGGTATGATTGCTATGCTTTGGTCAATCACTAAATCAGGTTTTTCAATAGGATTAACCAGGAATGATGTTGTTGAAAGATTATTAGTTTCAACATTCTCACTTATCAAACTATCGTAATCAGCGATCAACAAAAGAAAATAAGTCCCGGGATCGATGGCATTGAAATCCAAAACCATCTCCGCCGTAATATTGAAGAGGCTATTATTGCCTAAAGGTTGAATTAAGTGATCAGTTACAAATTCATCACCTTCATCCCAAACTTCATCAGTAGAAAGAAAAACCCCGGCATAGGAGAAATCAGAGGTCGCGGGGCCAATATTTTCTACACTAAAATGGTAATTAAGAGGTGGATGAATTCCAGCACCTTCAAAGTGTTGCCTTGGATCAATTACAGATGGGAACACCGCACCATTTGTAGTGATCAAATCAGGGCCCCAAAGGGTGAAAGGAGCGGTGGCAGTATTGTTGTTTTCATTAGTTTCGGCCACTGCCTCAAACCCATCTATTTTAAAGATGATGAAATAATCCCCTGGTGCTGCAATTGGGGTAATGTTGATATTAACAACGGTGGAATCCTTGTTGCCTTCCAATTCAAGAATAGTATTAAATGAAAGCTGTGTATCAGTTGAATCCAACACATTATCCTCTGACAAATAATAGACCAGGCTATTGGGGGGTGCATTTCTTAGCAATAAGTTTTTGATATTAACAGTCGTAGCTAAAGAATTGCCCAGTACCAAAGAATCCGAATCCAAACTAGCAGTTAAAATTGTTAAATCTGTATTCACAACTGATACAGCTGCATGATCACTGTTGTTTTCTTCGTCTCTTTCAG
>CBDVAV010000730.1:0-2759 GCA_965372055.1 uncultured bacterium
AGTAATTAGTATTCAGTAATTAGTATTCAGTAATTAGTATTCAGTAATTAGTATTTAGTATGTCAGTTGTCAGTGCCTGAAATAAGTTGACCGTTTTTCATTGGTTCGTTAAACATAATTCTAATTTGGTTGACTCTTGTATTATTGTCTTTTTTTTCTTTGTTTGACAGTCTATTGATTGTTCAAATTCCATTGGTGATTTCTCTCTGAGTTGTACATCTGACAGCCTTGTCCAGCTTATTTAACAAAGTACTGAAATCATGAGGTGCATTTCCTGTCAGGTAGTCATTTTTGATCGTGCCGTTCTTCTCAAATAGAAGATTTTAGGATTTGAAGTATTCAAAAGAATGGATTTTGGAGAGTCCTAATTGCTGTCAGATCATATTATCCATGTTCCTTTTAGTTGATGGTGTAAGGATTTAATTAATAAAAATTTAAAATCCCAAATCTAATATCTCAAATTTCCTTACTTTTATCATGTAAAAAACCAAATCACATGAAATCTATCAGCCTTGCCACCTTGATCATTTTAGCAATATTTATACTTTCTCAATGCAAAACAGGCGATAAATCAATAGATGCCGATGACCTGGAATCATTGCAATTATCGTATCAGGCAATTAATGACAGTATCGCCGTTTCCTGGAAACTAATGATCGATGATGATGATGAAAAATTATTTCACCTTAAACGATTGGTGGAAGAGATAACATATACAAACGAATATGACCAAGTAAAGGTAGATGAACTCTATCAAAGGATAGAGAAAGCCAAATCCATGCGGTATGACCAGGAATCGATGCAGGATTCAGGTTTGATTGACGAATATGACCTGGTAATTGCATCTTTGATCAACGAAGTGACATCTTATGCAAATACTCACCCTAAGTTTGAGAATTACCCGCTAATGGAAGAGTTGATAAACGATATTCGAGAAGCAGATAACAGGGTGCTTTTCCATCGTATTACTTGTGATGACTTTGCCAAGGAGTACAACTTATTAATTGAAACCAATAAGGATATTCTCAACCAGATAGATCCTGATCTGAAATTTGAAAGAAAGCCCTTATTCGAATTGGTACAGTAAAACCACCAAATAACCTTTGGTGGTATTTTCTCTTATGATCTCCAGATCAAACCATGTAGGGATTCTTTTTGTATTGCATCACGATAAAAGTGGTGATCAACCCAGATCCAACGCCTTCAATTATAATTGCAAATGAAGCGATATATGGATTTAGATGCTGGCCGAACATTGCCTTTTCTTTTATCATCTCCATGAAGGAAGGCTCCAGAGTTGTCAAATAAATCAGCATAAATGCTGCCAGTGTGGTTACAGCAGTAATAGAAGTAAAAATACCGGCTGCCAATCCTTCCAGATAACTCATTGGTGAATTACTAAAAGCCTTAACTTTTTGTATTACCACTAAAATCCCTGGCAAGAGGATGGCAAAATTGAGGGCCCGCAATTCCAGTATATGGACCAAGCCCATAATCCTCATAGCAATAAAAAACAAAATTAAGGCTAATCCCGTCAGCACTCCTGTCTTTAGGGATATCATTTCGATTTTAACATTTCCGTCCATAACATATATATTTTAGTGGATAACTATAATGAACCAACAAATTACTTTTAATTCAATGGCCTCATCTTATAAGATGAGACATATTGAGTAGATGCCATAAAAACGGTTAATCAACCTAACCCTAGAAGAAAGTGGTTTGCTGCCAAAAAAAGGTAAAGCCATTTTTACACTAAAGCCAGCCCACTTCACTCCTCGTTCCAGGTAACAAGTTGCAAGGAATCTGCATCATGCGACTAATAACATTAACGGTACGGCCTAAAGGTGTATATCCTTGGTTTTACCTTAGAATACAGGCAAGATAGACCTGGATTTTATAGTTTGATTCGAAAAGATTCAACTGAAAATGGATATTGATTTGAAAAACGAGGTTAACTTTGAAGTCGTATGAAACCGGAGTCTTATGATATTCTGATAATTGGTGGCGGCCCCATTGGGATGGCCTGTGGGATTGAAGCTATAAAAGCGGATTTAAAACATATCATTATTGAAAAAGGGACACTAGTCAATTCAATATATAACTATCCTGTCAATATGACTTTTTTCTCAACATCAGAAAGACTGGAAATCGGCGATGTTCCTTTTATTTCCCATGCTCCCAAACCAAACCGCAATGAAGCACTTGAATATTTCCGACGTGTGGCCAGCACCTGGGATTTAAATATGAAGCTTTACGAAATGGTTGAAGATGTAAATTCCATGAACCATGAATTCAGAATAACGACATCGAAAGGGGAATATCGTGCAAAAAAGATCATTCTTGCCACTGGTTTTTACGATATCCCATATTTAATGAATGTCGAGGGCGAGGACTTGCCCAAAGTAACACATTACTACAAAGAGCCGCACCCTTATATTGGACAAAAAATAATAGTGGTAGGAGGAGCAAACTCCGCAGTTGATGCCGCTTTGGAAACCTATAGGATTGGGGCAGAGGTGACGATGGTAGTGCGGGAAAGCGAATTGCGGGAGAGCGTAAAATATTGGGTAAAACCTGACATTCTCAATAGGATAAAAGAAGGGTCGATTAATGCATATTTTGATTCAGAAGTGATTGAGATAAAGGAAAAAGAAGTAATTATCAAAACTCCCAAGGGTCCATTAACCTTGAAAAATGACTATCTTCTTGCAATGACCGGTTACCGTCCAGATTTTGCATTCCTGGAAAAAACAGGG
>CBDVAV010000731.1:0-2750 GCA_965372055.1 uncultured bacterium
AAGGCTAATTTCCGGAAAATAGGTATTGTCAACCAATTATTCCAGCATCAATCCAACAGCGATTATTATCTTCACACTCAATAGCAACTGATCAGCTAAAAAATAATTCTCAGGATATATGAATAAAAACTTTTGGGACTAAATACCGCGTATGCCTAACACCCTGAAACACTTTTACTACTCATTCATTCCTAAGGCACTTGGTTGGGTTTACTTTTGCCGCTTTAACCGCTTGTGTACCCACGGTTAACCAGGCAATGAGCATGGCAATCAAACCTGCCCCTACAAAAAACCATACACCCAGTTCTATGCGGTAGGCGAACCGGTCCAGCCAGATGCTTACAAGTAAATAACTTACAGGTAATGCAATAACTATGGAGACAAAAACCAGCCTTGTAAAATCGCCAGTTAACAGAATGATTATATTGGTTACACTGGAGCCCAATGCTTTGCGTATTCCAATTTCCTTCAACCTTCTTTCAGCAGTAAAGGCCGCAAGGCCAAATAAGCCCAAACAGGAAATTAAAATAGCAAATCCAGCAAAATACTTAGATAAAGTAGCCACTCTTTGCTCTGCAGCATATTGTTTCTGGAATTGAACATCCAGAAAATTGTACTCAAAGGTAAATCCGGGATTAAAATCAACATAGAATGCTTGAAGCTTCTCCAGGGTTTGCTTTTCTTTACCAGCTTCTATTCTTGCCATAATGTTCCAGTTGTAATCAGTATCTATCAGAAAAAACAAAGGATTCACATTTTCGTGAAGTGATTGAAAATGAAAATCTTTGGCAACCCCGATAATTTCTAAATCATATTGGTCCCAAAGTCTTACCACCTTACCAATAGGATCTTCAAAACCCAAAATATCAATAGCAGTTTCATTAAAAATTATTTTGGTAGTGTCAGTGCTGAATTCCCTTGAAAACGACCGACCTTTGATCATTTCAATTTCCAGGGTTTCCAGCAGGTCGTAATTCACCCTGACGTTTTCAAATAGAATTTTATCATCCGGGTTTTTACCTTCCCAATTCAAGCCACTGGTATTATTATTTCTTCCAACCAAGCTATGGCCCAAGCTTGAAGCATTAACAACACCGGGAATGTTTTTGATCTCTGATAAAAATGTCTCGCGATTTTCATCCACTCGGCCTTCTGATGTGAAGTAAATGATATTCTCCTTGTTGTAACCCAGGTTTTTGGTTTGCACATATTCAAGTTGTTTAAAAATTACCAACACTGCCACAATTAAGATCACAGACAGTGTAAACTGAAAAATAACCAGGCCTCTTCGTGCCCATAATTCACCAAGCGAACCCCTGACCTCCCCCTTCAAAACTGCCACCGGCTTAAATCCGGAGAGGTACAATGCAGGGTAGCTTCCTGATAACAATCCCGTGAAAAGAGAGAATCCAATGAGCCACAAAATTACAGTTACATCAGGTTGCAGGGTTATTTCTTTATCGGTAATCTGGTTAAACTGGGGTAGGAAGAGCAACACTACCAAGGACGCAATGATCAAAGATATAAGGGTTATCACAATCGATTCCCCCAGGAATTGGAAGATTAAAGAACCCTGCCTTGCTCCGACGGCTTTTTTTATCCCCACTTCCCTGGCCCTTCTGGATGCCCTGGCAGTTGATAGGTTCATGAAATTAATACAGGCTATTATCAGGATAAAAACTGCTATTATGGAGAATAGCCTGACGTACTCAATCCTGCCTCCTGCCTGAACACCGTTTTCATACCTGCCATAGAGATACCTTTCCGAATAGGGCTTTAAAAAAAGCCTGACATTAGTCTGTTGTCCTTTGGAAGTTACAAAATCTTCAATCTTTTCGCTAAGTTGATCAGGGTCTACCTCATCTTCTAAAATCACATAGGTAGGGGGTCCATTACTTCCCCAATTCTCTAGCCAACTATTGTTGTCTTTATATTCTTCAAATGTCAAAACAAAATCAAACTGGAAAGAAGAATTCCTTGGTGTCCCTTTAAAAATCCCAGAAATGAGGAAAGTCTTTTCATGCTGGAATTCAACAGGTTTTCCGATAATATCGTCAGTGGTGTCATAGAGTTTCATGGCAAGTTCCTCTGAAATAACGATCGATTTCTTGTCGGCAAGCACCTGATCCTCATCCCCCTGGATAAGATTATAGGAAAAGATATTGAAATAATCTTTGCCAACATAAAAGCCATCTGCTTTCACATTACGATCCTCGGCCGTCAGTGTATAGGTATCAATCCAGGAAGTGGTGGTAGCATATCTAAATTCAGGATATTCCTCGATAAGCGCTTCAGATAAAATACCTGGTGTGGATGAGGTTGTCATTATATCTTCCGCGTACTGTTGGTGCTCCATTACCTGGAAAAGCTGGCTGTCCTTTTCGTGGAATTTATTCATGTTCAGTTCATCATTTACCCAGAGGTAAATAAGCATGGCACATGCCAACCCAGTGGAAAGGCCTGTAAGATTGATAAAGAACGAGCTTTTAAAACGCTTAAAGTTTCTAAATGCAATGAGCAAGTTGTGTTTGAACATAATTATGTGCTATTTAATTTGAGATAACCTTGTTAAAAAGACAATTCAGTTCGCTTTTAGTTGCGCTGATCTATAGTATATATTCTGGTTTTTGACAAAGGTTACAAGTAGCACCAGATTAATTAGGATTCGTGGCTCGAAATAACAATAGTACTTGTAGTATGTTCTAAACATGTATATTAGGCCATGAATTTGCCAGACAGTAATAGGCCTA
>CBDVAV010000732.1:0-2748 GCA_965372055.1 uncultured bacterium
TGTTTCCAGTTCTTTGATTTTGTTGTCGGGAAGGTGAGATAATATTTTGGCTAAAATTGTCACTTCATCTTTTACTTAATCTTTAACTCTCCCAAACTTAACTATTTTTTGAGGTTGGTTGATTTTTCAGTGTGAAATTTCTGATGATTACCGACTGTAGGTACTAACCTTTCAGTCCGTGGATTACAGAATTGGGGATAAATTAACAGTTGTAATTGCAACTACAGCCAGTCTCGGAGTTTCGGTTTGTGCAGACACAAACCGGGGATACGGCCGAGGTTGGTGTCGGTACTTTTTATCCCATCAATTATATAAAAGGGGAGATCGGCTATACTTTTTGCCAGGTCAGTTATAGATAAAAGTAGGAGGTTGGTGCTTTATGCTCGGTCAATTATATAAATAGGTAATCGGAGGCCTATCGAGGACAAATCCACTTCCCTAGTCTGTGTCGCACAGACCAGAATGACCATGACTTTTACATTTCGGTTTGTGCAGACACAAACCGGGGAGACGGGATGACCCCAGCCCATGTTGGTGTTCTTCACCGACAAGCATTATGCCTGTTCAACTTTCCAAAGCTCAGAGTCCTCTTCGAGTGACTCGGAGCAGGGCAAGACCAGCATGACCATGACTTTTGCGTTTCGGTTTGTGCAGACACAAACCGAGGATACGTCTAATATCTAATATCTCAAATCTAATATCTCAAATATAACATTTAAATCCTCGCCTGATAAGTATACAGATCAAAGTACCGTCCTTTCTTATCAATTAACTGATCGTGGTTGCCACGTTCGGCAATGCGGCCATTTTCAATCACCAATATTTGATCTGCCTGACGAATGGTGCTCAACCTGTGGGCAATAACAATGGTAGTCCTGCCTTTCATTAATTCCCCCAGGCTCTTTTGGATCAACAGTTCACTTTCAGTGTCCAGGTTTGAGGTTGCTTCATCCAGGATAATGATTTTTGGCTCCGCCAACAAAGCACGGGCAATGGCAATACGTTGTCGCTGGCCTCCCGATAACTTCACCCCACGTTCACCAATCAAAGTGTCCAGCCCATCATCAAAACGATCTGTAAATTCATCTACATAGGCAGCTTTTACCGCTACATCTAATTGTTCCTGGTTGGCCTCTGGCCTGGGGAATAGAATATTTTCCCTGATCGTACCCTCGAACAAAAACTCATCTTGCAAAACAACGCCCAGGTTTTTTCGGTAACTGCTTAAATTTACTTTTGATAGATCATGCCCATCCAGGGTGATAACTCCTTTTTCAGGGTTAATGAAAGTAGCCGCCAGTCCAGCGATGGTAGATTTACCAGAGCCTGAACTTCCCACCAATGCCGTTACCGAGCCAAGAGGTGCTTCAAAACTGATATCGTGCACCACGCCCTTGCCTTCGATATAAGCAAATGATACATTATCGAATTTTATGTCCCCATGGATTCCATTGAGGGATATCGGCCTAATGGTTGCATCATCTTCGGAGTCCATGTTCATTATTTCTTCGGTGCGGTCCAGCCCGGCAAAAGCTTCTGTCAGTTGGCTTCCGATATTGCTCATTTGCACGATGGGAGCGATCATAAACCCAAGGTAGAGGGTAAAGGAAAGGAACTCCCCAAAGGTGAGGTCTCCTTCAATGATCATGTACCCACCTATTCCCATTATCCCGGTGGTTGCCAGACCTAAAAGGAAAGTTGCGGAACTGGTGACCAGGGCAGTAGAGGTGAGGCTCTTTTTAACGTTTTGAAACAATAGTTCTACCCCCTTTTCAAAGGTTTTTTGCTCTTGTTTCTCAGCATTGAAGCCCTTGATTACCCTTACTCCGTTTAAAGTCTCGGTAAGCCTGCCGGTTACCTCCGCATTGATCACTCCCCTGGTTCGGAATATTGGCCTGATATAGGCGAATGCTTTCAGTGCGATTACGGCAAATATTCCCACCGGGACTAGAACGTACACCGTCATCATGGGGCTGATCTTGATCAACAGGAACAGGGATATGATAGCAGTTAAGGTTCCTCCAAAAAGCTGCACCAAGCCAGTTCCAACCAGGTTTCTGACTCCTTCTACATCGGTCATAATCCTGGAAACCAATATACCCGATTTAGTATTGTCAAAATAGCTAATGGGGAGCGACAGGATTTTCTTTTGCACTTTGGCCCGTAGTTTTGAGATCAAGTGTTGTGCTTCCACACTAAGAAGTCTGGTCAATGCAAATGATGTTATGGATTGTACCACGATGGCACCGGCAACAACCAAGAGAAGGGTCTTTAGCATCTCCATATCGCTATTGGCTATTACATCATCCATCAGGAATTTACTTGCACCTGGTAGTACTAAACTTGCCAACCTGCTGATCACGATCAATACCAATCCCAATAAAACCAGTTTTCTTCGGGGCCAGATAATGGTTTTAAACGCTTGGGCAATGGTTACTTTGGATTTTTCCATAGATGAGTTTGTCTTATATATTAAGACGTTTTAGGTCAAGTTATATTTTGCCAAAAATAAGGAAGTTTTGGGATTTTGGGTTTGGAATTTTGGGCTTGCCCGCCGAAGTACACGAAGGAGGGTTTCGGGCTTGCCCGCCGAAGTACACGAAGGAGGGTTTCGGGCTTGCCCGCCGAAGTACACGAAGGAGGGTTTCGGGCTTGCCCGCCGAAGTACACGAAGGAGGGTTTCGGGCTTGCCTGCCGAAGTACACGAAGGAGGGTTTCGGGCTTGCCCGCCGAAGTACACGAAGGAGG
>CBDVAV010000733.1:0-2734 GCA_965372055.1 uncultured bacterium
CCTGAATGCACTCAATGAAACACCGGTAAATGCAACCCGTACATCATCAAATGAACCATTTCCAGAGGCTAAAACAGCGCAACCAACAATGGCAAACCTTGAGGCTGGCTGCATGAACTTTAAATATGTTCCTTTTGATCCATCCGGAGGAACAGGTATCCTGATCTCAGTGATCAATTCACCGTCCTCCAGTGCAGTCTCAAACAAGCCGGTAAAGAAATCTGCTGCTGCAATAGTCCTGGAGCCCCCAGAATTCTGTATTACAATTTCGGCGTCACAAACCAACAATACTGCAGGCCAGTCCGCGGCAGGATCTGCATGTGCCAAACTACCGCCAATAGTACCTTTATTTCTCACTTGGTTATCACCGATCATGCCGCCAGTTTCAACCATTATTGGCAATTTGTTTGCCACTAAATCGGAAGAAATAATATCATTATGTGTAGAACAAGCTCCAATACACACATAGTTATCTTCTTCTTTGATGTAGTTTAATTCATCCAGGGACGAAATATCCACCAATTTATCCGGGCTGCTTAACCCGAGTTTCATAGCAGGAATAAGGCTGTGCCCTCCCGCTAATAGTTTAACATCATCGCCATTTGATAATAGGTTTAAGGCTTCATCTATCGAAGAAGCTTTTTGATAATCAATCGCTGGTATCATGAGTTTGTCTCCTTTCCATTTTTATGAATAGCACTCCATACTCTTTCGGGTATTAGGGGCATTTCTAAATCTTTTACATTATAAGGTGATAAAGCATCCAGTACGGCATTAACCACTGCTGGGGTAGAGCCTATAGCTCCAGCCTCTCCCGCTCCTTTTACACCCAAAGGATTATGCGGGCATGGAGTAACTTGTCTATCTACTTCAAACGAGGGTAAATCGTCAGCCCTAGGCAAGGTATAGTCCATATAAGTGCCATTTACAAGCTGTCCGTTATCATCGTAAACTACCCCCTCAAACAATGCTTGACCAACACCCTGGGCCACCCCGCCATGAATCTGACCATCAACGATCATCGGGTTGATAACATTCCCCACATCATCACAACAAACAAACCTTTTAAGGTCAACCTTTCCCGTTTCTTTGTCCACTTCCACAATGGCAATATGAGCACCAAAGGGATAAGTAAAGTTTGCCGGATCATAGAAACTTGAAAAATCCAATCCTGGTTCCAAACCTTCAGGGTAATCATGTGGAATGTAAGCAGTTAGGGAAATATCTGCAAAAGCAATGGATTTATCTGTACCCTTAACTGTCCATTTTCCATCGGCAAATTCAAGGTCCTCTTCAGATGCTTCCAGTTTATGGGCAGCTATCTTTGCTCCCTTCTCTAAGACTTTATCCACGCTCTTCATAATAGCACTTCCGCCCACTGCCAGGCTTCTTGAGCCATAAGTTCCCATTCCAAAAGCAACTGAATCGGAATCTCCATGAATAATTTCCACATCATCCATTGAAATGCCAAGTTTATCGGCTACAATCTGAGCAAATGTGGTTTCATGCCCTTGTCCATGGGAATGAGATCCTGTATATACACTTACCTTACCTGTTGGTTGCACACGTACCTGGGCAGATTCAAACAATCCTGCCCTGCAACCCAAGGAACCTACAACCGCTGAAGGTGCTATTCCACATGCTTCAATATAAGTGGATACTCCAATCCCCAACAATTTGCCCTGTTCCCGGGCAGCTTTTTGCTCTTCTCTGAAGTCATCATAGCCAACCATTTCAACGGCTCTTTTTAGTACTCCCTCATAATTTCCACTGTCATACTGGAGAGCCACCTGCGTTTGATACCCTGGTTCATTAACACCATCAAATGGAGGAATAAAGTTCTTATACCTTAATTCCACGGGATCCATATTCATTTCCCTGGCCGCATTATCTATCAGTCTTTCTATGAGGTAAGTAGCCTCGGGTCTTCCAGCCCCCCGGTAAGCATCTGTTGGTGTTGAATTGGTAAATACTGCTATTACATTTATATGTATTGCCGGGGTTGTATAAAGCCCTTGCATTAATGTGCCATGCAAATAAGTAGGTACACAGGTAGAAAATGTCGACAAATAAGCACCCATGTTTGCAAAAGTTTTAACCCTCAGACCGGTAATTTTTCCATCACTGTCAAATCCCATTTCCGCTTTAGTAATATGATCCCTGCCATGGGTATCCGTAAGAAAGCTTTCACTTCTTTCTGCAGTCCATTTCACAGGTCTTTTGATTCTTTGAGAAACCCAGATCATCAAAGCTTCTTCTATGTAGTGGGCAATCTTGCTGCCAAATCCACCCCCAACATCAGGGGCCACTACCCTTACTTTGTGTTCCGGTAAACTGAGAACAAAAGCGCACATTAACAGCCTTGTCAGGTGTGGGTTTTGTGATGTTGTGTATAATGTATATTTTTCTGTTGCAGCATTATAATCGCCAATGGCACATCTGGGCTCAATAGCATTGGGGGACAATCGCTGATTGATAAACTCCAGTGTTGTTACATGATTCGCGTTCTCCATTGCCTGATCGGCAGCTTCTTTGTCTCCCAATTCCCAATCGTAACACATATTATTTGGAACATCATCATGAACCAAAGGAGCCCCATCTTCCGTGGCAGTTTTAGCATTGGTTACTGACGATAGTTCATCATAATCAACATCCACCAATTCTGCAGCATCTTTAGCAATTTCCTTACTTTCTGCAATCACCACGGCCACGCCGTCTCCAACATGCCTTACCT
>CBDVAV010000734.1:0-2733 GCA_965372055.1 uncultured bacterium
CAAAATTTTAAATGGAGAGCATAATTTTGCTAATTAATTTTAACAAGAATCAATTCCCTGAAATCAATTCGCTCAACTACATCAAAAAAACAAAAAAGAACGACAGTTATTTCGATCTCCCGATAGTTACTTTTTCCGGGGAAAACTATATAACTGAAAATTTAGGAGCCCTTGAGTTTAGGCTTGGCCCTAAATCATTTTTTCAGACCAATTCTTTGCAAGCTGCCAAATTGTATGAACTTACCAGGGATTTTGCCGAATTGTCTGGTAAGGAGATTGTTTATGATCTGTACACGGGTATCGGAAGTATTGCCAACTTTATAGCCGATAAGGTTAAATCTGTAATTGGCATCGATTATATCAAGATGTCAATTATTGAAGCCCGGGCCAATGCCAAATTGAACAATATTAATAATGCAAAGTTTTTGGCCGGGGATATTAAAGGAACCCTGAACGAGGAAGTTATAGAAAAAAATGGCAGGCCAGATGTAATCATCACCGATCCGCCGAGGGTTGGCATGCACAGGAATGTTGTCAGGACCATCCTTGAGATCAAACCACAAAAAATAGTTTACATTTCCTGTAATCCTGCTACCCAGGCCCGGGATATAGAAATGATGAAAAGGGACTATGACATCAGCAAGGTTCAACCTTTGGATATGTTCCCTCATACTCATCATGTTGAAAATATTGTATTATTGATCAGAAAGGATGAATAACGATCCTGAATTAGACGGCAAATACCTTGGCACGATCACAAAAGATTTTGTTATCGTGGCGGAAAACCTTAAAGAAGCGTCCTATCAGGTGCGCAACAGGGGATTTTCCGATTATCCCATATTTCCAATTTCAAAATCCGACCAGGAAATTGGCCAATTGCTCTATGCAAAGGATGAAACGTCCACAGAATGGAACTACTTCATAACCTACCTCGATGAATTCATTCAAAGGAAACTGATCGAGAAAAACAAGGTCGAAGAATTTAAGAAAATCTACAAGGACCCTGATGAGTTTTGCTGCCTTTTTGTTATTGACAAGGACTTTAACAACATTGTTTTTGTTCCCTATCCAGAGGATTGATCCTTATTGGGAAAATGATTCCACCCCTGTGCTTGCAGTTCCACTCCGACCCCTTTCCTAGTGACCAAGATTTTCCCTGTCCCAGGTTTATCAATATGACCAATAAAATGAATGTCTGCATGTTTCTTCAGCTTTTCAAAATCAGCTTGCTTGATGGTAAAAAGCAATTCGTAGTCTTCTCCCCCGTTCAGGGCTGCTGTCAATGGATCCATGGAAAACTCTGCAGCCGTCTCAAATGTTTCTTTGTCAATTGGCAAATGCTCTTCAAATACCTTAATCCCCACGTTGGAAGATTTGGCAATATGAAAAATCTCCGATGCCAAGCCATCTGAAATATCTATCATGGAGGTTGGCACTATTCCCAATTCCTTGAACTCATAGATCAAGTCTGTTCTGGCTTTTGGTTTCAATTGACGGCCAACCACGTATTCATACTTATTCAATTTTGGCTGCATTTCAGGATTGGTGAGAAACACCTGCTTTTCCCGTTCTAATATTTGTAACCCAATATAAGCACCTCCAAGGTCTCCAGAAACACACAAAATGTCATCTGCCTTCGCCCCACTCCGATAGGTAACCATATCTTCTTCAGTTTTACCTAAAACAGTAGCAGATAATATTAACCCAGAGGCTGAAGAGCTTGTATCCCCACCAACGAAATCAATTTTATAATCATTACAGGCTGCATTTATACCCTTGTATAAACTTTCAATGGCTTCCACAGAGAAACGGTTGCTGAGGCCAATATTTACCAGTATTTGTGAAGGGATGGCATTCATGGCAGCAATATCCGATACATTTATGGCCACGAGTTTATAGCCTAGATGTGGCAACGGGTAATATGAAAGATCAAAATGGATTCCCTCCATCATCATATCTGAAGAAGCCAACAGCACATTGTCACCTTGCCTGACTACAGACGCATCGTCCCCAATCCCTTTTATTGTTTCATTTTTATATAATTTCACTCCCTTGGTGAGCTTATCAATTAGTGCAAACTCACCAAATTCCGATACTTCGGTCCTCTTTTCATCCATATTGCAAAAGTACTGTTTTAATAAACAATTGAATATAAATGTAATCGGTTGCTACTATCTTTGACCTGTCAATTATGAATTAAAAAGCCAAATCACGATGAGAAGGGTAATTATGATATTAGTGGTGGCAATATTGGTTGCCAGTTGCGGAACACGACCTGAATTCAAAACCAGAGCGGGTAAAAAGAAATTGAAGAAGTATAACGAAATCCAGTTCAACAAAAGAGACCATGATAAATCAAAGAGCAAAACAATTAAGAAGCATAATTAAATAATACTAGTCCCGGATTTCCTGGCAAATTTCAACCAATATCCCATTAGCACTCCTTGGATGAACAAAAGCTACTAATTTATTGTCTGCACCTTTTTTAGGCTCACTGTTAATTAACTCAAACCCTTTTGCCTCCAAATTCTTTATTGTTTCCCTGATATCATCAACTTCGAAGGCAATATGATGGATACCCTCCCCTCTTTTATCCAGAAACTTTGATATTGGAGAATCTATATCTGTACCTTCCAGGAGTTCTATTTTCGTATTGCCAACAGCAAAAAATGAAGTGTTTACTTTTTCAGAATCAACAGGTTCTATCTTGTAATTTTCAGCCCCCAACAATGC
>CBDVAV010000735.1:0-2728 GCA_965372055.1 uncultured bacterium
TAATGGTCTCTCCACTGGGCCCTACAGAATCAATCTGTTTCAAGCCTCCATATCGACTGCCTATACCGGCAGCAAGAATCAACAATGTTGGTTTCAAGGTTTATATATTTTTGAAATGGTTATATTGTACAAAAATTATTGATTTTAAATTTCAAACCTAACATTTTATGGTCCTTTCAACCCTCGACTGGTTTTTTATTATCTCTTTTTTCCTGATTTCATTAATTATTGGTCTATATACCGCGAAAAGAGCGGGAACAAATGCCAAGGAATTTTTTCTTTCTGGCAGGAACATGCCATGGTGGTTATTGGGTGTTTCCATGGTGGCTACAACTTTTTCGGCCGATACTCCCAATCTGGTGACTGACATTGTTCGCCAAAATGGTATATCAGGAAATTGGGTTTGGTGGGCATTTTTGTTAACCGGAATGCTTACTGTTTTTGTTTATGCAAAATTATGGCGCAGGTCTGGGGTATTGACTGATCTCGAATTCTACGAAATTAGGTACGGTGGAAAACCAGCAGCATTTTTGAGGGGCTTTAGGGCAATTTACCTGGGAGTTTTTTTCAATGTGATGATCATGGCTTCAGTATCGCTGGCGGCAATCAAAATCGGAGGGGTAATGCTGGGACTTTCCCCAATACAAACTATGTTGATAGCATCTATTGTAACCGTGATATATAGCTCATTAGGTGGATTGAGAGGTATATTGTTTACTGACTTTTTTCAATTTGCCATAGCCATGATCGGTGCATTCTGGGCAGCAAAAGTTATAATTGACTTGCCGGAAATAGGAGGCTTATCCAATTTGTTGTCCCATCCCAACGTTTCAGGAAAGTTGTCTTTATTACCTGATTTCAGCGATCCATATTTACTGATACCGATTCTTATTATTCCATTGGCTGTTCAGTGGTGGAGTGTCTGGTATCCCGGTGCTGAGCCAGGCGGAGGTGGTTATATTGCCCAAAGGATGCTCTCGGCAAAGGATGAAAAGAACGCCATGGGTGCGACCTTGTTTTTTAATATCGCCCACTATGCTTTGCGCCCCTGGCCATGGATCATTGTAGCGCTGGCCTCATTAATAGTTTTTCCAGATTTGGAATCATTGAGAGAAGCCTTCCCACACATCCCTGCAGAAGTGGTCAAAAACGACTTGGCTTATTCCGCAATGTTAACCTATTTGCCCGCTGGATTGTTGGGATTGGTAGTGGCCTCATTGATCGCTGCATTCATGTCCACGATTTCCACCCATCTCAACTGGGGCTCTTCCTATATTGTGAACGACTTCTATAAGCGTTTTATTAATCCCGAGGCTGAAGATAAAAAATTGGTATTGGTAGGGAGGTTATCAACGGTAGTTTTAATGATATTGTCAGCCACATTTGCCCTGCTATTGGAAAATGCTTTACAGGCCTTTAATATCTTACTGCAAATTGGAGCAGGTACCGGATTGATCTTTATCTTGAGATGGTTTTGGTGGCGGATCAATGCCTATACAGAAATATCTGCCATGGTCATTTCATTCCTGGTGGCCATTTATTTTGAATTGATCCATGTCAGGATAGGGTTTGAACCCATTGCGGTACACTTTCAGTTAGTCTATGGTGTAATCATAACCACGATTGGTTGGTTGACAGTGACATTTATTACCCAGCCAGAAAAGGATGGTGTATTGAGAAGTTTTTATAAAAAGATATCCCCTGGTGGACCCGGATGGAAACAAGTCCTGGTAAAAGCCAAACAAGATGGTGATGAAATCGATGATGGTAATTGGCAACTTCCCCTGGAAATTTTGGCCATGGTTTTAGGCTGTTTTACCGTGTACAGTTCCCTGTTTGGAGTAGGGTACTGGCTCTATGGAAATACATCAATGGCACTTATTTTAACATTGATTGCCCTAATTACTGGTTATTGGCTTTTTAGGATTTGGTCGAAGCTGCAAGTGAAATAGTTTCGGGTTTTGGATTATGTTTCAAGTTGCAAGTTGCATGATGCAAAGATCATGATAGACCCTTTAAGATCAGGCCGAATAATGCTGTTGATTTTGTAAAAAGGAAGTTTAAAATATTTTGATGATATACATTTATTAGCATTAAGCATATTACAATGCAACAGTATACAAATAAGGAATTCAAAACTTGGGATAACTTTAAAAAATTCACATCAACCCTTTCTGAAGATTGGATTTACAAAGGTCAAGGTGACTCAAATTAGGAACTCACAACTTCACTTGAGAGAACAAGCTTTTTTAAGAAATATGATGGAATTGAGCTATCATACTTAAGCGACTTTAGACGAGGGGCGATGAATTATCTGAACCCTCAGAACCAACCAAATGATTTAATTGAATGGTTAGCCTTAATGCAACACCATGGCGCCCCCTGCACAACACCACATGATTTCACAATTCCAAGTCCCAATATTGGGACATTCTATCAATACTGTCCCAAAGGGATCACTTTGTGGCAAACCAAGGCCTATTGTTTGCTCAATTTATGAATAATCTAATAAGTGTCAATTTTAAGTATTGGAAGGAGAAGTACCATCAAGAGATAAATTCAAAATAGAAATGGAACAGGCTCGAAAAGAAAGATTAAAACAGAACATAAAAGTAGAGTGTTGTGAAAAGAAATAGAACAGTATTGAAAGAGGTTCTAATGAATTGATTGATGACAAAGATTATTGACAAATACAAAATACCACTCAAAACTTAAGTGAGATAGAGGT
>CBDVAV010000736.1:0-2728 GCA_965372055.1 uncultured bacterium
ATGATTACATTTCAAATCAAATTGCTTTTCTTTCATTTAAAAAAAGGTTTGAAATAGAAATTGTCCGCATCCCAAATGCTGAAAGTGGTGCAATGGACTTGGATAAAGCATATCAACTTATTGGCGATCTAAACCCCAAACTAGTGGCTATAACCCATGTGCCAACCAATTCAGGGTTAATTCAGCCCATTGAAGAAGTGGGAAGGTATTGCAAGGAATTTGGTGTGCTGTATCTGGTCGATGCTTGTCAATCGATAGGGCAGCTAAATGTTGATGTACTGAAAATAGGCTGCGACTTCCTAAGTGTTACTTGCAGGAAATTCCTAAGAGGGCCAAGAGGAGCTGGGTTTCTTTATGTATCGGACAAAATATTGGCAGGAAACTATGAACCTCTTTTTATTGATATGCGAGGGGCTGATTGGCAGGATAAGGACTTGTATGTCATGCAAGAAAGCGCACAACGTTTTGAAGATTGGGAGTTCGCCTATGCGCTCTTGCTTGGCAGTAAAGAGGCCATTAAATATGCTTTAAAAGTTGGTATTGATAAAATAGAAGAAAGGGTACGGCACTTGGCTGGTTATTTAAGGGATAATTTAAGGGATTTTGAAAAGATAAGATTATTGGATAGAGGAGATGATTTGTGCGGGATAATCACCATATCATTCCCAAACAAAACTTCTGAGGAAATTAAAGCACTTTTAGACAACAACAATATCAATTCCTCGATAAGCCACAGGGCATATGCAGTAATGGATTTCGATGAAAAAGGTGTTGATTGGGCCTTGAGAATATCCCCTCACTACTATAATACAACCAGGGAAATTGATCAATTTATTTCGATCATCAAACAGGATACTTGATCAAAACGAACTTCTTAAAATATGATAATTACATCTCATCATAAACCCTCTTCTAACTAATCAAACAAATGGAGACAACAGCAATTGAAGTTTTAAATCTCAAACAACTCTCTGATACAGTAACCGAGAGGTACAAGAACTTCGTGGTGGAAACCGTAAACAATAGTTGTCTGAGGATGTCTGTTAACCATGGCCTATATAACTGGCATCTCCATGATAATTCCGATGAATTATTTATAGTACTGGAAGGAGAGTTGCAAGTTGAACTACCGGACAGCCAGGTATTTAAACTGAAGCCTTTTGATTTTCTCAAGATGCCGAAAGGGACTGTACATAGATCACGTTCTGAAACAAGGACTGTTAACCTGGTTTATGAATCCATGGATATGAATACCCGGTTTCTCACTAGGATGGATAGCAGAAAGATTACCGGTGAATTCGTGGTAAGAAATCTAAAAGAAATTGGTAAAGCAATCGAAGATGATTATCAGAATTTTGTGTTGGAAGAGATCAATGATGATGTTTTACGCCTTGGTGTCAACCATGGAATTTATGACTGGCATTGCCACTCGAATTCGGACGAACTGTTTTTAGGCATAGAAAGTAAGGTTCAGGTTGAGTTCAAAGATCTGGAAATGGTTGCTTTTGAACCCTCGGAAATTGTCAAGGTGCCAAGAGGGTTTGTTCACAGAACCATTGCAAGTGAAAGAAAAGTTAGCGTTACTTTCGAAAGTAGTCTTACTGAAACTGTTAATTTATGACAAATGAGTAACCCCAAAGAACTTAAGCTGTTAGATAAATTATCAAAACTGGACTCCTGCGCATTATCTGATGCCCTGGATAAGCTAGGGGTAAAAGGTGCTGTGACGGGATTATCCCAGTTAACATCAACCAGAAAGATCTTTGGGGAAATTATTACAGTTCAGCTTACGAAAATAGACCCTGAAAAAAGTAACACTGAAAAAAAAATACACCTTGGAGCGACTGCGATTGATCAGGGTGGAAAGGATAATGTGATAGTAATATCCCATCAAGAAAGAATTGATGTTGCAGGTTGGGGAGGAATTCTCTCTCAGGCCGCTAAAATAAAAGGAATTAAAGGAGTGATCATTGCTGGGGCTGTAAGGGATATTGATGAAAGCAAAGAATTGGAATTTCCAATCTATGGACTGGCTGGGATTCCTGTCTCAGCCCGGGGCCGGATAGAGGAGACTTCCACAAACGAACCGATACATATAAAAAACATTCTCGTTAATCCCGGTGATTATGTCCTGGCCGATGGGAGTGGAGTGGTGTTTATACCTTCGGAATTAGTCGATCAAGTAATTGAAACCGCTGAAGATATTTCAAAAAAGGAAAAAGTGATTGTCAGAAAAATAAAAGAGGGTTCCACGGTTTCCAAAGCAATGGATCAGAAATATGAAAACATGCTAAAATGAAAACTTTTGATAAAAATAAATGGAAAGGGTTGTCGACATCAACCATCAGCGATGCGCTGGATAAGTTGGGTATTCCCGGACAGTGCATCGGTATTAAGCCAATTAATAGGGATTTTGAAGTTATTGGCCCGGCATATACCGTAAAATATCTACCTCAAAATGATGAAACAGGCTCTGTTGGTGATTATATTGAAGATGTTCCACGAGGTGCAGTGATTGTACTGGATAATGATGGAAGGTTGGATGCCACCGTGTGGGGGGATATACTCACCAAGTATGCCAAAATGAGGAAGATTGGAGGCACTGTAATCAATGGAGTATGCAGAGATACGGTATCAAGCTTGGAAATCGGATACCCCTTGTTTAGCAAAGGAACCTACATGCGCTCTGGGAAAGACCGAGTCCGTTTCTTTAAAGACAATATTCCAG
>CBDVAV010000737.1:0-2712 GCA_965372055.1 uncultured bacterium
CAATTATTTTTATGCTTTTTTGCAATTTCCCGGTGGTTATATCCCTCAATGGCATAAAGGTTAAATATCACTTGGCAACCAGTCGGCAATTGCCTGATCATATCCAACAATTCATCAAGCGAATAACTGGAAATGATCATTTCGGCATCCTCATTATCGGTCAACACTTCAACATCGGACATGGGAAACATATAAAGTTTGCCCCGATTGTTATTTAATGCCGTGTTAATCACAATTTTGCGAATCCAGGTCTCTAGTTTTGATTTATTGTTAAATCCCTTAATGTGATCAAATACTTTAATAAACGATTCCTGTAATATATCCTCGGCCTCCTGCCGGGCTTTGGTATAACGCAATGCCACTACAAACATCTTTGCAGAGAAAAGGTCATATAGTTCCCTTTGAGCTTTTCGCTCATTTTTGATGCATCTTTCGATTAATCGGTCAATGGCCGTCATTCTAACAATAATCCAGGATCGCCTTCGTGTTTATATATAGACACATGATAATGTAACAGGGTTGGAATTCCATTAAATATATTAGGTAATGGAATTATACATTTGCTAGTAAAAATAATTAACCTCATTTTTATTGACATAAAATTAGCCTTGCAAAATGATAATATTCAACAGGATCTTGCCATTTATACTCGTGGTATCTTGTGTCCCTGCCACTATTCCCAATACTAGCAAAGACAATGCCCCAGATAAGAAATTGCTGTTGGAAAATTATATATATGAGCAAAATATTCATACTGTTCAATTATATGAGATCAGGGATATTCCCGAGAGCAGTTTGTTACCTGCAGCAATCCCATTACAACAGAAATTCCCACTTTTATTGGAATTTGATGATTTTGCGGAACAGGCAGATAACTATTATGCAAAATTTATCCATTGCAATGCCAACTGGACGAAGTCAATCTTACATGACCTGGATTTTTTGGACCAATACAATGAGCATAATATTAATGATTATGAATATTCGTTTGATACCAGAACTGAATATGTTCATTACTCCTTTGAATTACCGAGGGTAAAATTACCAGGTAATTATATCCTGATGGTTTACCGAAATGATCCATCAGACCTTATTTTGACCAAGCGCTTTATGGTTTATGATAATAAAGTGAAGTTGCATTATGGAAACCAGCTAATTGGATTATTGTCTATGAGTAGGCTCAATCAACAGATAGAATTTGATATTGAATACGGTGACTATGCAATAGATAATCCACTGCAAAACATAACTGTCCACATTCGCCAGAACCAAAGGTGGGACAATGCCATCATGGACCTAAGACCATCATTTATAAAGCCAAGTCAAAATCTGCTTGAATACCGACATTTTAAGGCTGAAAATAACTTTAGAGGATCAAATGAATTCCGGTTTTTTGACTTAAGGTCCCTTAGGTTTTTTGGCCAGAACGTGGAGGGAGTAAATATTCTCCAGAATAGTGTAAATGCACAAATCATGGATGATCATCCCCGCACCTATCATGCCTATGCACAGGTTAGGGATCTGAATGGCCAGTATCTAATACAAAACCAGGATACAGGGACTCCTGAAGTTTCTTCCGAATATATCGATGTCAATTTTAAATTAAAATCCAACCCTGTTGGTGGGGATGTTTATGTAGTTGGAACACTAAACAACTGGCAAAAAGATAAACCAATGGGTTACGATTCAGTGGACATGGCTTACACCAGTAAATTACTGCTCAAACAAGGTTGGTACGATTATATGTATGAAGTAAGAGGAGATACCCTGGAGTCCAATTATTTTGAAGGCAACCATTTCCAAACCGAAAACCAGTATGAAATACTTGTATACTATAAACCTATCACTTTTTCCAGCGATCTGTTAATCGGTTACTTTTCTTTTGGAATCAATAGCCGGGATTGACAGGTACTGAGTATTGAGTATTGAGTATCGAGTGGTAAGTGGTAAATTTCCAATTATTGAATTATCAATAAGTAAATTGAATACAAGAAATTAAAAAGTTTCATAATGATAATTACTCATTGTCAGTTGTCAATTGTTAATTGCCATTAATTAACCAAGGATAATCAATGGATTGTTACGGTTATTCAGTAAAATTAAAAGCAAGAAAATATCGTTAAGTCAAAATTATGGATCAATCATTTATAGAAAAAACAAATATCAATACCAAGGCAGTCCATGCCGGTGAAACTATGGATAAACGTTATACTGGGTCTATCGCCGACATTACCATGTCAAATACTTTCTCCATAGATACCGATATATCCTTTTCTGCAGAAAACCTGGATGAGGATGCACAATTTATTTATACTAGATGGGCCAACCCAACCATACAAATGCTGGAACAAAAAGTAGCAGCTCTGGAAAATGGGGAAGCGGCGTTGGCTTTCAGTAGTGGAATGGCAGCAATAACCGGCCTGATGATGCAGAAACTAAAAAGCGGTGACAGGGCATTAGTAAGTGATGTTTCCTACGCTGGAGTTAGGGAATTTGGCAACGATATGTTGAAGGATTTGAACATAGAAGTGGTACCATTAAATTTGTCCAATCTGGAAGAGGTTGAAATAGCCTTTGAAAAGCCCGCAAAATTCGTTTTCTCAGAAACACCCTGCAATCCTATTTTGCGTTTGACTGATATTCCAGCTTTGGCAGAGATTGTTCATCGCAATGGGGCTGAGCTTGCAGTAGACTCTACCTTTGCTACACCCA
>CBDVAV010000738.1:0-2701 GCA_965372055.1 uncultured bacterium
ATTGCTCAGATGGTTGCTTCATAATTTTCAATTGAACGCTATCCTTCTGACCAGGCATCCTTGTGCCGTCGTTTCCTCTCAATTATCGCATCCTGCCTGGAAAAACTTAAGAATTGAAAAACCATTAAAATTTCCCGATTTTCGTAATAATGAGTTATACAAAGATCTGGAAATACGGATCCCCAAATTGGAAACCAGGGAAGAATATTTATCTGCAATTTGGGCTCTTGGTGTAAAAGAAACAATTTACAGCGATAACAATAATGTAGATTGGGTAACAGTTTCCTATGAGAGTTTAGTGCTAAATTTCAAATTTGAAATAAACCGGATTTTCAAGCGATTAAATATCAAAGTCCCTAAATCGATATGGCAGTATCAAAATAAACCAAGTGAATCAACAACCAAAAGATCAATAGTGGATATTAAAGATGGCAATCTGTTAAATAGCTGGAAGCAGAGACTATCGAAAGAAGAGATAAGGAAGATACTGCAAATAGTAGAGAAATTTGAAATTGATGTTTATTCTACTGATGAGGAGCCGAATTATAATATTCTTTATAACAATTAACATTAAATAGTCAAAAGCCAATTTTATGAATGTATTTTTTGTCCCTTCATGGTATCCATCTAAAAACGATCCTTTGGTTGGGCAATTTTTCAAAGATCAAGCCATTGGATTGACCAAAACATTCCCCAATCTAAACATCGGCGTAAGCATTTGGGGGCAAAATGACGAAAGATTTTTACTATGGGCCCGTGAACCTATTAAAAGTATGGGGAAGGTCATTAAACAAAATTCAATACAAGAGGCTCATAATTTAATTGATCGAAATCTCACAGAATATTTTACTCCCGTTTTTACCTGGAGTTGGAAATTACTAAAGGGCAATACAAAAAAAATACTAAAAGCTAATGTGGCAAACCTCAAATCTTTTGAAAGGCAGTATGGTAAGGTTGACTTGATACATGCCCACGTGGCATTTCCAGGTGGATACATTGCAGAAAAATTGGCTTTTGAATTTAAGTTGCCGTATATAATAACCGAGCAGATGAGCCCCTTCCCATTTTATTTATTTTTAGATAAGCAAAAATCAATTCAAGATAGACTGATAACAGCTTATAAAAATGCAAAATACAATATTGCAATTACAGATGGTTTGGCTGATAGAATGAAAAAATATGAGATTCCACGAATAAAAATAATTCCTAACATGATTGACCAGGATCATTTCAAAATCCCTGTAGGATCACAGAATAATAAGCATTTTACTTTTTTCAGTCTTGGTAGAATTGTAAATCAAAAAGGGTTTGATATCTTATTAAAAGCCTTTGCAAGGGTTTTGGAAAAAAGAAATGCTAAACTGAGAATTGGCGGTGATGGGGAGCAAAAGCCAAATTACTTGAAAATATCAAAATCATTAGGCATCAATGAACATGTAAGTTGGTTGGGATGCCTTAACAGAGATCAAACTTTAAAGGAGTTTCAAAATTGTGATGCCTTTGTCCTGGCCAGTAGGCACGAATCAATGGGAATAGTATTTGCAGAGGCGATGGCTTGTGGAAAACCAGTAATTTGCACCAGGTGTGGGGGTCCTGAATTTTTTGTGGATCATACCGCCGGATATTTGGTAAATCCAGAAAATGAGCCTGAATTAGTTGAATCCATGATAAAAATGATTGACAATTTTAAGGATTATAATCCCAAGGCTATCCGGGGTAGTTTTGAAGGGAAATTTTCTATACCTAAAGTAGCTAGCCAAATAATGGAGGTGTATAAGGACGTATTATCATAAATGGGTTGTCCAGTGTTTATTGAAAGTTAATGAAACAATAATCAAAATTCGGAAATAACGACCTTGATAAAGTGAGTTTGCTCTCACTGTCAAAGGAATGTGAACATATCAATTCTCAGCTACAGTTACAGAAACCACGAAGGCAAATGCACTATATTTTTTGTTGGCAAACGTTTACTTACGTTTTTGTTTAACTATACTTTCAAGATAACCTGATAATTGTTCTATTGAATCCAAAATTTCTTTTTCTCCCATCTCTTCAGAAATAGACAGTAGGGTCAATATTGCCTCCCTCTTTTGATTTCGTAAGAAGGATTCCCCTAGTTCTTTGATGTCATGGAGATCATCAAGATCGTTTACTTCCTTTATTTTCTTAATCAGGGTCAATAAATCTCTATCCATTTGTACATTATTTTAGAGTGTATCTCTAGTTATTTCATTTTGTCTGTAACAAGTTCATATAAAAATTCGGGTGCAAAATCTGACTCATTTGGCCATGTTAAAGTCCAACTATCCAGTTCAAATTTTTTGAAATAATCAATATTTTTTAATGGTTCAAATATCTTTCCATTAAGGTGATCTTCAAGATCTACAATTCCTGAAGCACCATCATTAAAGGTTAATTCCAGTTGATAGTCCTTGATGTAATTAGCTTCTGTTACCCATACTACTGCCATAACTTTTTAAGTTAAAGGTTCTATTTTGTTTAATGGCTTTTTGCTTTCAATTTTTTTCCAATTTTCAAGTAATTATATTTTATGTTCATCTAACCACTTCAAAGCTAAACTAATAGCCGTTTTTGGCATTTTGCCTTCCACTATTCCCTTATTGATTTCGATCTTAGCCTTAAAACCTTGGTACTCCATATGGAAATGAGAAGGATTATGTTCGTTGAAAAACATTTTGAT
>CBDVAV010000739.1:0-2696 GCA_965372055.1 uncultured bacterium
AGCAGGGCCGGCTATGTTTATAATGGCAAATTCCAGTCGCGGGCATTTAATCGCTATGGCAATATGTACCTGGAGGGATACCGCTATACCCACGCGGTAGTTATAGGATTCGATAATAAAGGGAAGTTGCTTTGGGACAATAGCTTTGAAATCAATGATGTATTAAGCCAATCACTTGATCAATACGTGAATGTAAGTGTTGAAGAAGATAAGATAGTCCTTCTTTATGTACATGATAATACCATCAGGTCTAAAATTATTAAAGGGGCTGAAGTCATTGAGGGAAAATCCTTTGATAATATCAAACTTAAATTTCAGGATGATGCTGTCAACAATAAAACAGATGAATTAAATGGACTTGAAAAGTGGTATGATGACAAGTTTTTTGCTTATGGGGTTCAACGCATCAAAAACTTAAGGGATACCGGTGTAAAATTGAACAGGAAGGTTTTCTACATTAACAAACTCGTCTATCAGTAGTAATCTAATTTCTTTTTAAAAGTACTTTCCTATATTTGCATTGAATACCGCTATGCAAAAAAGGTTAATACTTGATTCACGCCTTCTGGAGATTACTGTTAACAGACTTTGCCAACAACTTATTGAGAATCACGGGAATTTTTCAGACTCGGTAATTATTGGGTTACAGCCCAGGGGGATTTATTTGGCCGACTTAATAAAAAACAGGCTCTTCAACAACTTATCTATTGATGTGCCTTTAGGATACCTGGATACTACATTCCATAGAGATGATTTTAGACGAAGGGAGAAGCCATCGGAACCCAGTACAACCAATATTCAATTCATAATAGAAGATAAAAATGTGATCCTCGTCGATGATGTAATTTATACCGGGCGGTCTATTAGAGCGGCCATGGATGCCATGATTACTTTTGGCAGGCCAAGGAAAGTTGAACTAGTGACTTTGATAAACAGAAAATACAGTAGACAATTACCAATCGAACCTGATTATGTTGGAAAAGATGTAAATACAATCGAAACCCAAAGAGTATTGGTAGAATGGAAAATTCAAGGTAATAAAGAAGACAATATATGGTTGATAACAAAGAGATGAGATAATGAAGCAATTAAGTGTAAAGCACCTGCTGGGCATTAAAAATCTTACTTCAAATGATATTGACCTTATTTTTGAAACTGCTGATAATTTTAAAGAAGTAATCAACCGGCCCATCAAGAAAGTTCCTTCGCTCAGGGATGTGACTATTGCCAATGTGTTTTTTGAAAATTCCACACGTACAAGACTCTCTTTCGAGCTAGCAGAAAAAAGATTATCTGCAGATGTTGTAAATTTTTCCGCATCAACAAGCTCACTCAAAAAGGGGGAAACATTATTGGATACTGTTAACAACATTTTGGCCATGAAGGTTGATATGGTTGTAATGAGGCATTCCAGTACAGGGGCTCCGCATTTTTTGGCCAAACATATTGATGCCAATATAATCAATGCTGGGGATGGAACACATGAACACCCTACCCAAGCATTATTGGATACTTACTCCATCAAGGAAAAATTGAACACCGTAAAGGGAAAGAGGGTGGTAATCATTGGAGATATTCTTCACTCAAGGGTGGCATTGTCAAATATATTTGCTTTGCAAAAACTTGGAGCTGATGTTATGGTATGTGGCCCCAACACTTTACTGCCAAAGTATATCAGGGGATTGGGGGTAAAGGTAGAATTAGATGTACGAAAGGCGCTGCAATGGTGTGATGTAGCCAATATATTGAGAATTCAACTTGAAAGACAGCAGATTAAATATTTTCCTTCATTGCGGGAATATTCCCTCTATTATGGGATAAACAAACAAATGCTGGATTCTTTGGATAAAGAGATCGTAATTATGCATCCAGGCCCAATCAATCGCGGAATAGAAATCAGCAGTGATGTAGCCGACTCGGAACATTCCATAATTTTAGACCAGGTGGAGAATGGCGTGGCCATCAGAATGGCCGTGCTTTACCTCCTGGCGGGACTTCCCGCCGCTAACTAGAGTCTGTCCATAATGTCGTCCATTGAAAATCACCATTTACCCCAAACCCTGAAGGGAGTGTTGATTTTCAATGGCTTCACCCTTTAGGGGCGGGGTAAAAGTCATCGAAAGTCAATCGAATTGATATTATAGACAGACGCTAACTAACCAGCTTCATTCACCTTGTAAAATTCTTCCAGAAGGGCAGCAATAATTTGTCTTTGCTCACTTTTCAGGTTTTTAAAGGCACTAAAAAAGTCCTCCAGAATCCAGTCAATGGTTTTTTCATTGTACAAACAATCAATGGTTTTTTCATTGTTCACACAGTCAATGGTTTGAGAAAACATTTTGATTAAATTCTTTTTTTCCTCACTATAGTTTTTCAAGTTAAAAACTACATGGTAATCATTGCCAAATAATTGACAAAATGATATTCCAAGCGTTTCACAAACATTTTTCAAATTGTTATATTTTGGCAAGACCATACTGCGTTCCATGTAACCATAATAGGATGAATCCATCCCGATGAGCGCTGCAGTTTCTCCCTTGTTTAGCCCCATTTTTAATCTGGCGGCTTTTATTTTATCTCCAAAATCCCCAAAATCACTAAAATCTCCATAATACATAACATTTCAGTTTTAATATTATTTGAACATATTATTGTTCCAGTTGCTTCACGGTAAAATCTAGCGTCATAAAGGAAAG
>CBDVAV010000740.1:0-2688 GCA_965372055.1 uncultured bacterium
GTTCAAAACGGAAAAAAGTTTCGTAAAGTTCCAGAACAACTTAAGCGATGGGAATGGGAGGCCATTCAATCACGTATATTCAAACTAAGTTTCAAAAACCTATCTTACTCACAATTACAACAAGGTGGCGCTACCCTAATAAATCAGGGGAAAAATGTGTTTATTACCTTTTTCGTGGCCAGTTTGGTGATAGAGGGCAATCTTACATTGGGTGCCATGTTGGCTATTCAATATATTATCGGGCAATTAAGCAGCCCAATTGAACAACTGATAGGCTTCATTCAACAAGGGCAGGAAGCGAAGATCAGCATGGAAAGATTAAACGAAATCCACGAGATGAAAGACGAGGAAGATGTGTCATTGTCCCGAGTAAACACTTTACCAGAAAAGAAATCACTTATAATACAAAACCTAGCATTTACATACCCTGGAACCCATGACCCCGTGTTGCATAACATTAACCTGGAAATACCAGAAGGAAAAGTTACCGCCATAGTTGGTTCAAGCGGAAGTGGAAAAACCACCTTACTGAAGTTATTATTGTTGTTTTATAACAATTATACTGGAAGTATTATTATAGGAGATAAAAATCTTCTAGGGATTAGTCCCGCCTATTGGAGAAGAAATTGTGGTACCGTGATGCAAGAGGGCTTTATTTTTAATGATACTATTGCCCGAAATATTGCTGTTGGCGACCAATATGTGGACGAAAAGCAATTGAAACATGCTTGCAGCATCGCCAATATTTTAACTTTTATCAATGATTTGCCCAATGGCTTCAATACCCTGCTTGGGTCAGAGGGCCAAGGCATTAGCCAAGGTCAGAAACAGCGAATATTAATCGCCAGGGCGGTTTACAAGAATCCACAATTTCTTTTATTTGATGAAGCTACCAACTCCTTGGATGCCAATAATGAAAAGGTCATCGTGGATAACCTCAACCGATTTTTCAAGGGCAGAACAGTGGTGGTAGTGGCCCACAGGCTGAGTACTGTGAAAAATGCTGACAAAATTGTGGTAATTGAAAATGGTGAAGTGATTGAAGAAGGAAATCACACATCACTTTCGGAAAGTAGGGGCCGTTATTACGAACTGGTTAAAAATCAATTGGAACTCGGAAATTAAAGGACTATGACAAAGGAGGATCAAGAAATAAAATCAAGGAATCAGCGTACATTATTGAAGTCAGTAGCTCACGAAGAAGTGGTATCCTACAGAAGTACATTTGTTTCTTATTGGGCCTTACCAATTTTACTAGTAGCTATTGGATTTCTATGTGTGCTAGGATGGTTGGTAAGAATCCCTGAAAAAGTAATGATTGAGGGTAATTTCAGTTACAATAAAAGCCAAAGCTACTATGAGATAGACCTGATGGATTATGATTTAAGATTAGATCAAATTGATTTTGATAAAAAACCAAGAATCCATTTAGTCAGTTTGGATTCAACTTCCTTGAACATTATTGACGGGGAATTTCAAGAACCAAATAAAGTTACCATTTCAAAAAGTATCAGTGCAAATTTAAATTTCCCTTTGGACCAAGAATTTTCGGGTAGTGTAGAATTGATTGTATTGAAAAACCGCTTCATTCTAATGCTATTCGAAGACCTTCTTACTAACCTAAAAATAAAGCAGCCAAAGCCTGATCAATAAAAAACACCTTCTTATTACAAAGGTGTTAGGTTTTTTTGACTATCTATTATCTTCAACAACTGCTAACCACAGCAGTAACCCGTTCCTCTACTAGTTGCCTGACAATAAGCATTAGCGTTTTGTGCAGAGCATGAACTGGTATAAAAGGGGCCATCGCCATTAGAGCAACATATAAAGTCTCCCCCTATTATCTTCTTTTGATCATTTTTAGAGAGCTCTCTCCCAAGTTTCAACTTTTTCATAATTCTAAGATGTTTAATTGTTTATGTTTAGTAAGTAAATGACTTAATTGAGTTATCAATAAATACACAAATAATTGCACATGAAAAGTCTTTTTCTTTGCAATTCTCAGAAAGCTATTATCTTGAAAAACCACAGATAATTCCTAACATTCAAATTAATCGCCTACCCAGATATTGAACCTCGATTAGTACTTATAGATTAATGTAAAAAAAAGCTAAAAACAGTTCACTGGAATTGAAGCCTCATTGCTATGTACATCACGGCAATAGGCAATCAGCATACTCCAATCACTACACGAACCTGGCCAATTATGTGCATGATTCTCTTGTTCGTTGGGATGCCAACATAAAAGAGTTGCCCCACCAAGTATCTTCTTTTGATCATTTTTAGAGAGTTCTCTCCCTAGATTTAATTTTTTCATAATGTTCAAATGTATTAATGTAATAAAAAAAAATGTTCTGTAATAATAGATTTTATTTTAAACACATGCAACCAAATTATAAGAGAATTAATTTTTAGGTTTGATATATCGGATGGGAACATTGGTATCCCTAAATAATCCTTATATAATATACAAAAGATAGATCCTCATAATATTAACTGAATATGACCCAATAATTCACCAATGAACAATTTTGAATAAAAAAACACCCCAATTTTAGAGGTGTTCAAGATTTCCATAAAAACTAGTTCTAAAAACAATACTGAGTACATTTATCTATATGAGGCATAGTAACTCACTAATTCCATCATATTCAATCATATCATTTTATTACCCACTTAACAGATAGT
>CBDVAV010000741.1:0-2684 GCA_965372055.1 uncultured bacterium
AATTGGCGCCCCTATACTGGGGAATTGGTCGGACAGGATTGGCAGAAAAAAGGTGTTGTTGGTTAGCCAAACTGGTACTTTTATCGCCTGGGGCATATTTTTAATAGCCTTGTTAATTCCAAGCAATGATCTATTTAAGATTGATTCAGGCCCTCTTGGAGCCTTCGTGCTTACTGCT
This sequence comes from uncultured bacterium, assembly GCA_965372055.1. Classification (GTDB taxonomy): domain Bacteria; phylum Bacteroidota; class Bacteroidia; order Cytophagales; family Cyclobacteriaceae; genus CBDVAV01. Next base: position 179 of record CBDVAV010000741.1, read on the forward strand.
CCCTTGATTTTGCTTTTTCTGGCAAGGACACTAGATGGAATTACCGGTGGAAATGTGTCCGTTGCAAATGCTTACCTGGCTGATATTACCAAGGAAGAAGATCGAAATACTAACTACGGAAAAATGTCGGCAGCAGGAAACCTTGGTTTCATCATTGGGCCGGCTGCCGCTGGCGTTTTGGGGGCCACCTACCTGGGGGACATCTTACCTGTATTGATGGCCATGATAATTTCATTGATTGCCATTGGTGCAATAAGATATGGGTTACAAGATAATATAGCGTGCAAAGAACTAGAGAATTCAGTTGATCTTTTAAAAACAAGAAAAATACTTGGGCAAGAGCACAAGGAGTGTCATAAAATGACAGGTGAAGACAGATATAAATTTGCTGATATATTAAAGCTGAAAAATATTCCTTTCCTGTTGCTGGTTTATTTTATGGTTTTTTTGGCATTTAACTTTTTCTACGTGGCATTCCCGGTACACGCGGTAAAAAATATGGGCTGGTCTGTATTTCATCTTGGTATATTCTTCTCTATCTTGGGCGGGGTGATGGTCATATTTCAAGGGCCGGTGCTGGCAAGGATTTCCCATAAATTTTCAGATGGTATTTTAGTTGCAATGGGGTGTATTTTGCTTGCTATTGGATTCTTCCTTTTCATTTACACCAATGAAATAATAATATTGATTGGGGTTGTGTTGTTTTCTGCTGGGAATGGCATTATGTGGCCTTCATTTTTGTCCATGATCTCAAAATCTGCGGAAAGCAAATACCAGGGTGCTGTACAAGGGTTTGCCAGTAGCGCAGGGAGCTTAGCAAGCATAATTGGACTAATTGCCGGAGGGGTTTTATTCGGGATATTGGGATCGAACACCTTTATTTTGCCAGCAGTAATAATGGTACTTATTTTTGCCGCTTCTTTCAGGCTTCATAATATTGGAATTAAGTAGCGGAAAGCATTGAGAGTGGCTACTCTCACTTTTCATTTATAATATTATATATATACATTATATAGTTGTTATAATGGCAATATATTGGATTTAATTCATTATATAGTTGTTTATTTCGTATAACTGATTAAATTTACATCTCAATTATGAGAGAATGGCGACAAAAGAGGAGGTTGAACAATTTCTTAAGGAATTTAAGGAAAAAATGAGAATAACCCGGGTGTTTTTCCGAGATGATAGAGGTAAGAACGCTCAAACATTGGCTGATTTAGAAATTAGACCTATTGAAAGGGAGAAAATATTAGAGAAATTAGACTTAAAAGATTATTCTGACGGCCCTTTAGAAGATACACTTTATAAAAAATCCTATCTGTGGGTATTTGGAAAAGAGATCAAAAATAATGAGATATATATAAAGATTTCAATAGGTTATGGTGAGGGTGGGGTTTTATGTATCTCATTTCATATTGCAGAATATAAAATGATATATCCTTTTAAAAACCATGAATCATGAAAAGCCCAATTACAGGAAAAGACATGGTCTTACAAAAAGAGTCAAGATCATTGGAGTTTAGGAAAGAATCATTTCCAGTGATTTATCATTATTATTTTTGTGAGGAGAGCAATGAACAATTTACTACCACTGACATTGATGAATTGAACATGATTCAATTATACAATCAGTATCGTGAGAAATTCCATCTACCTTTTCCTGATGAGATTAAAAGCATCAGGAAGAAATATGGGTTACCTGCAAACAAGATGTCAGAAATACTGGGATTTGGTATCAACAGTTATAGAAATTATGAAAATGGTGAAGTGCCCAACCAGGCGAATGCAAGATTGATTCAAATCGCCAAGGATCCCAATAAATTTAAGGATTTGGTAAAATTATCGGATGTTTTGAATGACAAACGAAGAGATAAACTAATCAGTAAGATCAATGAGTTGATTGAAATTCAGAATGCAAGCCTTTTCTCTTTTGAATTTCAGGACTATCTTTTGGGGGATCATATTTCTGATGAATTCTCAGGATATAGAAAACCAAGCTTGGAAAAACTGACTGAAATAGTGGTCTATTTTAGTGAAAAATTGAATCCATGGAAAACCAAGCTCAATAAATTGCTTTTCTATGCAGATTTCCTTCATTATAAGAAAACCTGTTTTTCAATGAGTGGGGCAAGATATAGGGCTATCAATATGGGGCCAGTTCCAAATAATTTTAACAGCATTTTTGAATACATGGTTAACAATGATGACATTTATGTAAAAATTACTGAATTTTTAAATGGAGAGGGTGAGCAATTTAAACCTAGTAAAAATCGTCAGTTTAACCATGAATTATTTACTGAATTAGAATTGGAGGTATTAGATGAGCTAACGATAAAATTTAAAGATGCATCAACCACGGAGATGATTGACATCAGCCACCAGGAAAAGGGCTGGATTGAAAATGAGAAGGATCATGAAATAATTAGCTATAAGAACTATGCATTTGATTTATCAATTTGAAAAAAAGCCAGAATCACCTCAAACCTCTATACAATTGACAATT
>CBDVAV010000742.1:0-2683 GCA_965372055.1 uncultured bacterium
ATTGTTGTCGAAGATGGCTCACAAATAAAATCTGAAAAAATAATTAAAGAATTCCAATCTCAATTCCCAATTAAATACTATTACAAAGAAAACACTGGCCCAGGATTAAGCAGAAATTACGGATGTGACAGAGCAACTGGGGATTACTTAATATTTCTAGATTCGGATTGTATTGTCCCAAAAAATTATTTGGCTGAAATAGATAATTACCTAAAAGACTTTTGTTTAGATGCTTTTGGAGGACCCGATAGGGCACACCATTCATTTACTCTATTACAAAAAGCAATTAACTATTCTATGACATCATTCTTTACTACTGGTGGAATCAGAGGCGGAAAAAATCGTATTGACAAATTTTATCCAAGAAGCTTTAATATGGGCTTCACGAAAAGAGTATACAGGAAAACCAAGGGATTTTCAGAAATGCGATTTGGAGAGGATATTGATATGAGCTTAAGAATAGTAAATGAAGGATTCAAAACGGGATTGATCGAAAAAGCTTTTGTATACCACAAAAGAAGAACTAATTTTCAAAGATTTTTCAAACAGGTATTTAATTCAGGAATTGCCAGGATCAATCTGTTATTTCGTCACCCTAAATCTCTTAAACTGGTGCATACTTTACCATCAGCATTCACTTTAGGATTAATATGTATTTTAATTTTATCTTTATATATCCACCCTGGATTTATATTTACGATTGGATTTTATGCCTTCTTGATCCTTATAGATTCATTTGTCAAAAATAAAAATATTTCAGTGGGGATATTATCTATTCCAGCAAGCATTATACAATTAACAGGTTATGGTTGTGGCTTTTTGTATGCTTTTTGGCTTAGAGTAATTCTAAAGAAAACAGAATTTTCTGCTTTTACATCTAATTTTTATAATTGAAATTGGAACGGACAAATTGATATTACATTAGTTGATTAATGTAACATCAATTATAGCTGTGAAATCAGCGTTTCTATTGAAGCCAGTTCTTCAATCCTGTTTTTGAGATTGTCGATAGGTAGCCTTTCCTGTTTCATGCTGTCACGGTCTCTGAGGGTTACGGTATTGTCTTCTGTGGTTTGATGATCAACTGTTACACTTAGCGGAGTTCCTATGGCATCCTGTCGACGGTAACGTTTCCCAATAGCGTCCTTCTCATCATACTGGCAATTGTGTTCAATTTTAAGGGAGTCCATTATCTTCCTGGCTATTTCGGGCAACCCGTCTTTTTTAACCAGTGGTAAAACTGCCACTTTTTTGGGTGCCAATGCTGCTGGCAATTTCAAAACAACTCTTTCGGAACCATCTTCCAATTTTTCATTGGTATAAGCAGCGGTTAAAATTGACAGGAACATGCGGTCAAGGCCTATAGAGGTTTCAACTACATAGGGGATATATGATTGGTTTTCCTGGGGATCGAAGTATTGAAGTTTCTTTCCAGATAAATCCTGGTGGGCTTTTAAGTCAAAATCTGTTCTGGAGTGTATTCCTTCCAGTTCCTTGAATCCAAAAGGGAAATCAAATTCTATGTCGCAAGCAGCATTGGCGTAATGTGCCGGTTTAAGATGGTCATGAAACCTGTACTTGCTATCATCAATACCTAATGCTTTGTGCCAATTTATCCGCTTATCTTTCCAATAGTTGTACCATTCCATCTCTTCCCCAGGTTTCACAAAGAATTGCATCTCCATTTGTTCAAACTCCCTCATTCTAAAGATAAACTGACGGGCCACAATCTCGTTGCGAAAGGCTTTGCCAATTTGGGCAATCCCAAAGGGGATTTTCATCCTGCCAGATTTTTGAACATTGAGAAAGTTTACAAAAATCCCCTGGGCAGTTTCCGGTCTAAGGTATATAGTATCTGTATCATCACTTAACGAACCCATTCCGGTGGAAAACATCAGGTTAAATTGGCGGACCTCTGTCCAATTTCTGCTACCTGATACTGGGCAAACAATGCCTAAGTCTTCTATCATTGTTTTAATGGATCCAAGATCATTGCTTTCCAGGGAAACCTTAAATTTTGAATTGATCTGATCGATTTTTTCTTTGTACCCAAGCACCCTTGGATTTGTTTCCAGGAACATACCTTTATCAAAACTTTCCCCGAAACGCTTTGCAGCTTTGGTGGCTTCCTTTTCAATTTTGCCTTCAATTTTAGCAATGTGATCCTCAATCAGAACATCGGCCCTGTACCTTTTCTTTGAATCCTTGTTATCTATCAATGGATCATTAAAAGCATCTACATGACCCGAAGCCTTCCAGATATCAGGGTGCATGAATATGGCTGCATCGATACCTACTATATTCTCATGCAGTTGGACCATGGCTTTCCACCAGTATGATTTGATGTTATTTTTTAGCTCAACACCGTTTTGACCATAATCATACACGGCACCCAACCCGTCATATATTTCACTGGAAGGGAATATAAACCCATACTCCTTGGAATGTGCGATGATATTTTTAAAAAGATTTTCCTGGTTATTTGACATGGGCTCAAAGATAGGTAATATTAATTTTTAGAATAGTCCCTGATTATTTTTCAAATCTTAAAGAAACATTATTTAGGCTTTCCACTGAACCAACCATAGTAACAGTATCCCCTATCCTTAATCGAGTATATCCATGCGAAATAATCATTTGCCCATCTCTTTTTACTGACAGAATAATGATGTCAGAAGGTAAG
>CBDVAV010000743.1:0-2682 GCA_965372055.1 uncultured bacterium
CAGAAAAGCCACCACCAACCCAGACCACCAGGGGAAATACATCTCAGCAAGATAAGCCAATGCTGCAATCAGTCTAATTTTTATTGCTATTTTCATTTATTTATAGGTGTTAAAGTCAACTTATAGCAATTCTCTCCAAAATCCGCATCCGCACTTTGTACAAATTGCAATGGATAAGGTGATGCATCTTCCCATCTCTCTATAAAGTTATCATAATATTTACTGCCGGGATTGCCCGATTGCCCGCCGGGATACACTCCCCATGCCCTTACACCTGTGGGTTCCAGACTAACCACCATTCTCCAAGATGGCCCGTTTCTTTCCGAGGTGGCATTAATAATATTATGATTGCCACCATTTTGCACATGTCTGCTAAATGGAGCTAATTGAGCCAAATGCAAAATATTGGTATTCTTATAATCAGCCCAGCGAACTATTTCACTTCCATGATCAGCCTTCCATTTTACTATACCCTCAATAGCCTTGGAAAATGAAAGTTTAATAATATCTCCCGCGTTTTCTATTTCAGCAGTTTCTTGGTTATCGAAAAAATCAAGATTGATGGAATCTTTAATTAATTTCACGGTAGTATAGGCACTGGGATAATATAGACTGATTTCCGAGTTCCTGATTTCATCCCAAATATCCCTGAACATGATGTCATACCACTCTTCGAAGTAAGCAGCCCCCTCTTCATCGGCATCGTTATAATAACCCCAATCATTTAAGAGGTCATAACCACCTTTTTCTTCGTTACTTAAATCATTTCTATTGATGTAGCTTAACATTACTGGCAGAACTTCAGCTGCTTTTAAATTGAAGTTATCGTTTTGTAACCTCATTATGTCTTCAGGCGATATATTATTGAGGCTGTCTAATAATTTGTTAATCCTCCTATTCCTGTATGTTTCATAATTTCTTGCAGTTATGTAATACGGATAAGTTGAATCCACTGGATACTGGTTGGTCGAACTTATAAATCCCCTTTCGGGATTTAAGATATGCACGTTATGTTCATTAGGGATTACAGCCTGCCATCCTGATGATGAAATTGTACCATCCATCAAAAACCTGCCTTCATTCTTCCTCCTTACCGGGAATCGGCCTTGTACGCGGATGGCAATATCTCCGGATACGGAAGCAAAAGCAAAATTTTGTGCCGGGCCGATATAATAATCCATGGCGGTCATATATTCCCGATGATTGTGAGCCCTGTTCAATAAATAAAAGGCTTGTATTTCATCGGATTCCTGGTGTGCCTGCCATTGGAAAGCATAACCTGACAATTCAGAATCGGGCCTGAAGCTTCTGTCGAAATATACTGGTCCCCAATGAGTATAAATTAAAGTATCATAGTAAGAATCGTCTCCTCTTCTTTTAATTTCTTCTACAACTTTTGTGGTTGGGATCCATTTACCATCCAGTAAATATTCATTCATAGAATTGTCTTTAAACTCAACTTTAAACCAGTCTACCAAATCTCCTTCGGCATTGGTTGCACCCCAGGCAATAGAATCATTAAAACCAATTATTATTTCAGGTATTGCCGGCAGGCTTACACCCATCACATTAACTCCTGGTGCATTCAGATGGATGGCATACCAGATACTTGGTAAACTTAAAGCCAGGTGTGGGTCACTGGACAAAATCGGGCTACCTGTGGATGATTTATTTCCATTGATGGCCCAATTATTACTTCCAACCCCAATGTCACTGCTTTCTTGTTGCATGTCCCGTATAAGTACGCTGGGAACAGCCATGGGAATTGAATCGGGTATTGTCACCGGCTCAAAATTCCATCCTCCGGGATTATCTACAACATGGTCTTGGTTCAATGCATGGTCAGGATATAATAGATCCAGCATTTCAATTCCGTACAAATTAAGGAAGTTAGTGCTCTGTAAGTCTTTATTACCTACATTAAGCGTGTTGGACATATTTTTCAGCATCAGAAAAGAATTGATGGGAACCCAAGTTTCCGGGGCGTAATCAAGTAATTTGTATTCAATTGGATAATCCTTGTATTCCAATGATGAGATGTAAAAGTTCACTCCGGCAGCATAACTTTCAATTACTCTCCTGGTAACAGGATTGTCCATCATTTTTTGCAAGGCTTTTTCTGCACCGTATTTCAGGCCTTTTCGTCTCTTGTCACGGTCAAAGTTTATAGCTTGTCCACCAATAATTTCAGAGATTCTTCCTGCAGCTGCCAACGAAGTGAACTCCATTTGCCAAAGCCGGTGTATAGCTGTAACATATCCTTGGGCAAAATACAAGTCATCATCATTCTGGGCAAAAATGTGAGGAATTTGCAGTGAATCATATATCACGGTTACTGGCTCTCTTAAATTGGCACTGGAAAGTTCACTTGGGACACTATTGGATTTTGCATTTGCCCAAAATCCCTGGACTGGATCTAAGAATTTCCCTAAAGGAGGGATCTGGCCTAACTTGTTATCTAACAGGTAGGTAAATCCTACAGATAATGAGGCCACTAACAAGAACTTTATTGCTTTCATACGTGATGCCAAAAATTTTGTAAAATATATGCAAAATTTTTCTTTACATTCAAATTAATCACCACAGATTAATGTTTTATTAAGTTTATCTTTGTGCCAAATTGCTAACTGGACATAATCCTCAAGAAATATAACAGAAAAATTATTGAGAAAGCCCGGGGAA
>CBDVAV010000744.1:0-2660 GCA_965372055.1 uncultured bacterium
CAGAGAGGAAAGTACTTCAAGGTCAATTTACCATCATGGAACGGAGGTTATGGAATGTCATTACCACACCTGCCATGATACTTACACTTATTACAGGCATTGTTATGCTGATTATTAATCCTTCCTATTTGCAATTTGGATGGATGCTTATTAAAATTGGTTTTGTACTGGTGCTTTTGGTTTATCATTTACTTTGTGGAAGAATATTGAGAAGGCTCAGGATTGGGACACTGAAAATGACATCGGGGCAATTACGGTTGTGGAATGAATTAGCTACACTTTTGCTGGCTGCCATAGTTTTCATCGTGGTTATGAAAAACACTCTGAACTGGATATGGGGACTAATTGGAATGGCAGGCCTGGCGTTGCTATTGGTAATTGGCATCAGGATTTATAAACGAGTCAAAGGAAACGGGTGATTAGAGATATTTTAAGTCTTTTTACTTCTCCCGGCTACTATTATCACAATCTCACCTTTTACTTTTTTCCCGGAATAATTTTGGATCAGGAATTTTAAAGATCCCCTGACAGTTTCTTCGTATATCTTACTTATTTCCCTGGAAACAGCAGCTTGTCTTTGGTCACCTAGATGTTCCGCCAGTTGGGTAAGGGTTTTAATAAGCCTGTGCGGAGATTCATAAAAGATTATTGTACGATCCTCATCAACCAAAGTCTCAATACTGGATTTACGACCTTTTTTATGAGGTAGGAATCCTTCAAAAACAAATTTATCAGTTGGTAGCCCAGAATTGATCAAAGCTGGCATAAAAGCTGTCGGGCCAGGTAAAGCCTGCACCGGGATCTCTTTATCAATTGCTTCCCTCACCAGTAAATACCCGGGATCTGAAACCAGTGGAGTACCTGCATCAGAAATCAATGCCAGGCTTTTCCCTTCAATTAGAAGATTAATTATCCTGCCCAATTGCCGGTGTTCATTAAAATTATGATAACTTTTCAAGGGTTTTGAGATCTGATAATGCTTTAACAAGATTCCGGACTTACGTGTATCTTCCGCAATAATTAAATCCACTGATCTGAGAATTTCAAGCGCTCTTAAAGTAATGTCATTAAGATTTCCAATAGGTGTTGGGACAATGTATAATATTCCCGGCATCCTTAATAACTTAGCTTATTGCGTCAATGGCTTTTGCAAGCTCCCTGTCTTTATCAGTTACTATATCCCCTGCATCATGGGTACTGAGTTCAATACTTACTTTATTATACACGTTCGACCAATTTGGATGATGATTTTTTTTCTCGGCAATAATGGCCACTTTGGTCATAAATCCGAATGCTTCAACAAAGTTATCAAACTCAAATGTTTTGATCAGTTTATTGTTCTTTTCAGTCCACATCTCATTGAATTCTTGTAAACAAAGATCACTCAAATTATCAATAACCAAAATCCAATTGTCAATAATAAATATATTATCAGAAAAGTTCGAAAATCTACATGGCAATAATAATATACTGATATTGTAAACTAGTAAGATCAACATTAACATCTCCAAATCCTGCTTTCATCACTTCGTCTACAGCAGTTGATGGCGAAATCTTTGTTTCTTCAGATGGGCCAACTGGCATGCTTCCTTCTTTAAAGTCGACGATGACCAGCTTTCCTCCAATTCTTATACCTTGCTTGATTTTTTTAAGATAGTCTATCCTATTGTTAATAAAATGAAATGTATTGACTATCAAAGCAATATCTATTTCTGAGTTTATAAGAAGGGGATCATCTGGTTGGGAAAGCCTTATTTCGATCTTTTCGTAGATTTCTTCGGGCGATTCATCCCGTTTGTCCTCAATATATGATAGAAATAAGCTATCGATATCTATTGCTATCACTTTTTGCGCAAATGGTGCCAGCCTAAAGGTAAAGTAACCTGTTCCTGCTCCAATGTCCGCGATGGTTTTACCAGAGATATCCCCGAGTTTTTCAATTACGAGTTGAGGATTTTGCCAGTTTTTTCGGCCAGGATCCTCATAGTTTTTAACTAAAAGGTCAAAATTTAAATTTTGCCCGCTTTTATCTGCAGTGATTTGCTCAGTGGGTGAAACCTTCTCAGTTGTATCTTTATTATCTGAATTGACTTCTTCATTAGTGTTACTTTGAGTGCAAGACAGTACAATAATTAAAATAAGGGGGATGAGTTTATGCATAGCAACTAATTATAGGGCAATCACCCCTTCAACTTGATCTGCTTCGGTGTATATCCTTATCACTTCCTCACTCGAATTTAGCATCATCTTTATGGTTAAACTTGAATAATTCCCTTTATTTGATAGTTTTTCCAGGATATCATTCTTGGGAAACAGTTTTTTTATCTCTTGCTCTTTACCGCGAGGGACTATAAACTTAAACATGTACAGGGCTGGCCAATAATATTGCTGATCCAGTTTCTGGCGAAAATTGATAATAGATTTATCATTCATTATACATGATCAAAGAAAGTTTACTTTAAGATATTAGAAAAATTTACTTTTAAAACACTTTTAAAGGCTCCGGCATTTGAATTGTATTTAGAGTCTTCACCCCGACACGAACTCCTCACAATATAGAGTCCCTTACCAAGAGTTTTTTCAATCTTTTTGAATCAACTTTAAAGACTCGACCGTATTTGGCACTGATCTCGACGCTTCCGAGGCGTACCTCCGTGGGG
>CBDVAV010000745.1:0-2656 GCA_965372055.1 uncultured bacterium
AATAACAAAAAGCCCAGTGCACTATTTCAAGCTAAACGGGTTATTTATTTAATGGCTGGGTTCTTGAATTGTATACCTTATACTCCACACCTAGACTTATGTCTCTATTTCAAACTCGGTTATTTTTAAGGATCATCTTCAAATACCGGGAGATATATTTGTTGAAAATAATTACACTGGCCATCTCCCTTGCTTGTTCAACCCTCATCATATTATTTTCTTTGAATGAATTCGTTTATGATCAATTCCATCATGAATATAGTTATGTTTTTCGGGTACTTCAAAAAAACAGAGAAGTAACATTTAACAGAAACCGTCTTTCAAATAGGATGCCGTCCAGGGTTTTGACATCCCTAAAATCAAATGATTCAATAATATTTTCGCGCGTAAAAGTAATGGATGAATTGAGAATTCTTGCTGAAAAACAAATCTTTCAAAATCAAAAGATTCATGCGGCCGACACTGAAATAACCAATATTTTTTCCTTTGAGATTTTGGATGGCTCATTAAACAGATTTAACACCCAAAAACAGACTGTTCTACTTTCTTCTACGGCTGCCCATCACTACTTCGGTACAATTAAGGCAACTGGAAGAACAATGAAGATTTATTCGTTGGGCGATACGGTACAATTTTTTGTGTCAGCAGTCTACAAAGACTATCCTCAAAATTCACATGAAGAATTTAACATCTTCATGAGGTATGATACTTCAACTATCCGATCACTTAGTTTTAATCCGATGGAGTCCGGGCTATATGGCAGAGTATTTCATAAAAGCATAACCTACTTCGAAACATGGTTTAATAATCATTTTAAAACGAAAGACCTTGATTATCAATTCCAACCGATTTCCGGGATTTATTTTGGCCCCAGAGTGTTGGGAGAAGATGCAATCCATGGTGATCTGTACAGTAATATAATTTTGATGAGCTTAGCAAGTCTCATTCTTTTTCTGACACTTACCAGTTTCATTAACCTTACTGCGTTGACCCTGCCTAATCGGTCAACAGAACTGGCTGTTAAAAAATTAGCTGGGACAAGTAAACTCAATTTACTTTTTTCATTCGCCCGTGAGTCTTTTTCTATTGTTGGTATTTCCTTAGTTGGGGGAATATTGCTTTTGTTTTTCACTACCACTTGGATCGAACCAGCCCTTTCAATCAACTTAATTTCATTACTGACCGAAGGTAAATTACTATTTATTGTGATCATGATAGGGCTTTTCCTGATATTAGGAACAGCACCTCTTTTTATGACCTATAAATTTGCCAGGGCCACGCCAAACCGACTTCTAAGTACTGATACCATAACTTTTCCTCGCTTCAAGAGAATTATTACCATTCTACAATTAGGGATAAGCATTTTTCTAATCGTAGCTTCGATAGTTATTAATCGTCAGGTAAATTATTCCTTGGTAAAAGAGCCAGGGCGCAATAATGATCAGATTGTATATTTAAGCTATCCCAAGGATCTCACGAACCAAGATCTATCAAAACTTCGGGGGAGTTGGAAAAAAAATAATCCTAACATTGTCAATGTGATAGCCACATCTCAATTGCCAGATCGAATAAGTAGCAAAGAATTGGATTCTGATTTTTATTTTATTTCAGTCGATCGCCAATTCCAAGAATTTTTTGATTTAACAATAGTTCAAGGAAACTGGTTTTTAGCCAATGCTGGAGATTCCATCCTTGTGGTAAATGAAAAAGGAAAGGAGATTCTGGGCAGTGATACTAAGAACGTTATTGGTACTTTCAAAGACTTGAGTGGACAGTTTAATCAGCCAGAGAAGCCGATAAAAATAAATGTTGGTTCCTACTTTGAATATAACTTTCTATGCCTAAGGGTATTGGAGGTAGATATTCAAAAAACAGTGCGCTATTTATCAAACTACTTTGGGTCTGGAACGCAAGCAGCTAAAGTATCATTTATGAATAATAGGTTCGAAAGGTGGTTGAAGTATCAGGATCAACTTAACAATTTATCAAAAGTCCTTGCATTTATTTCAGGCTTATTATCATGTTGCGCCATTTATGGCTTAAGTGTGAGCATTGTCCGTGACAAGCTTAAGCAAATTGCTATACATAAAATTTGTGGGGCATCTGTACTTAATATTACCTTCCTTCTTGTCCAAGGGTTCACACGTCAGATGCTTATGGCCATTTTGATTTTTGGCCCAATCACCTATATAATCATAAAGGAGATACTTCGCAATTTTATATACTCAACTGAATTCAACTGGTTAGACCCACTATACCCTCTTGTCTTTTGTGCGATAATCATTACTCTTCTATGTGGTTTTCAGGCATCAAGTTTAAATAGATCTGATCTATCGTCTTCATTGAAGGGATAAAATCCCTACTCGTCCCGAAGGGATCTCACAGGGTTAGTTATTGCAGCCTTTAAAGATTGATAACCCATGGTCAGCCAGGCGATTGAAAATGCTGCGCCTCCGGCAATTAGAAATAAAATGGGGTGAATGGTGATGCGGTAATGGAATCCTGATAACCATCCATCCATAAAATACCATGATAATGGCGTGGCAAGCACAAATGCTATTAAAATCAATTTCCCGAACTCTTTAGAAAGCAACATCACGATCCCTGCAACCGATGCACCCATAACTTTTCTGACACCGATCTCTTTTGTCCTTTG
>CBDVAV010000746.1:0-2646 GCA_965372055.1 uncultured bacterium
TGCCGACCGTATTTATAGAGTAGTACAAAATTGGAAAAGCAACGATAATATCACCCCATGGGCCAGGACTTCGGCTCCCTTGGCCGCTAAATTAAATGAAGGTATACCAGAAATTGAGGAGGTAGTGAGGATCAGAAAAAATCCACGCACAGATCTGTTGGCCTACGGGGACAAGAAATTTAACGAGGAACGCTTGTTTTTTGCTGACAGCAATGCCTTTAAAGTATTTTCATTTCCTGTAAAAGAAGGTAACCCACACCAGGCATTGATGAACCTTAACTCGATTATGCTCACAGAGCGTATGGCACGAAAGTACTTTGGTGATCAGGACCCCATGGGGAAAATTTTACGCTACAACAGCAAGGTCGATCTTATGGTAACCGGGATATTGGAGGAAATCCCTGCAAATTCCCATTTTGTTTTTGACTTCCTGGTAACTTTTGGCACTCTGAAGGATGTAATCGGAGAAAATAGGCTCTCCAATTGGGCCTGGTTTGATCATCAGACTTATGTATTGTTGGAAGAGGACGTAGACCCTCAGGTGGTAGAGGCATCTTTTCCCGATTTCATGAAAAATCATTCCCCAGAATGGTTGGCTGAAAGATCAGAACTATTCATGCAACCTTTGACTGATATCCACTTAAAATCTGATTTAAAAGATGAGTTAAGTGTAAATAGTAAAGCCGAGTATTCTTACATACTGATTACCATTGGTGCATTTATTTTGTTGATGGGATGTATAAACTTCATGAACCTTGCCACTGCCAGGTATACTTCAAGATCAGTTGAAATTGGTGTCAGGAAAGTCCTTGGCGCACATAAGAACCAGTTGATCACTTATTTTCTCTTTGAATCCGTGGTCATGAGCATTGTCGCATTTGGACTGGCTTTATTGTTTGTAATGGTATTCATATCCAAATTTAATTTTCTCACCGGCAAGCAGATTGTTTTCTTTTCCCCACAACACTATGATCTTATCTGGCCTTTATTGTTGCTCACTGTTTTTGTGGGGCTGATCTCCGGAAGCTATCCATCATTTTTTCTATCCGCACTAAAGCCTGTGGCAGTTTTAAAAGGAATGCTCACCCCTGGAAAAGCAAGCAATAACTTGAGAAAAGTATTGGTGGTATTTCAGTTTGCGATTTCAATGATATTAATTATTGCCACCTTAATTGTATCTAGGCAATATAATTATTTCAGAACTACAAACCTCGGATTTCAAAAGGAGCATGTGCTGGTTCTTCCCATTAAAGACCGGTCTCAAAACAGTAAGTATCAAACCATGATACAACAAATGATGGATCATCAGGGTATAGCAGCTGTAAGTTTTGCATCCAGCACACCAGGCACGAACAGCAGTATGTCGTTAGGTTACAGGTTGCCCGGCCAGGAAGTGGATTTACAGAATATGGCAACTTTCATCATCGATGAAAATTTTCTCTCCCTCTATGATTTGCAATTAATTGAGGGCCGGGAATTGGAAGACCGGATACAGCCAGACAGTTCCCTCTCGGTAATTATCAATGAGGCGGCAGAAAAGTTCTTTGGGCTGTCGGATCCTATAGGGCAAAAAATTGAAGGGTCTGTTAAAGGGACCATTATTGGAGTAGTTAAAGATTTCAATACCAGAACCTTGCACCATCAAATGGAACCTACGGTGATGTTTATGGCTCCAAGTTGGTTCAGGTATATTTCCATTAAAGTTAAAGCAGGTCAAATAAGCCCAGTGGTTGATTTTCTAAATCAAAAATGGCCCGAAATATATGCCGGGCATATTCTGGAATACTCATTTCTTGAAGACAATATTGGTAAGTTGTATTCTTCTGAGCAAATGCTTAACCGAACTATAAATTTACTGGTGTTTGTAGCGGTATTTATTGCTGTATTGGGACTGGTTGGTTTGGGGTCTTTTACGGTAGAAAAAAGGACCAAAGAGATCGGTATAAGGAAAGTAATGGGAAGTTCCTCTTTTAATATATTGAGTTTGTTATACAAGGATTTTTTTAAGATCACTGCTTTTGCCGCCTTATTGGCCTGGCCAATTTCTTACTTTCTAATGGACAAATGGTTGCAATCTTTTGCCCATAAAATTCCCAATAACATCGTTAATTATATAACCCCTATAATATTAATGGGAATTGTAATTGTGATTTCAGTTGGTTACCAAACCTTGAGGGCGGCACTGGCAAATCCTTCCACAACTTTACGGGATGAATAATTTACTAATGTTTTTCTTTATATGTTGAGTAGGGTTCGACAAGATAATAACAATCCTTGCTATGATTGCAATTGGGAGCATTGCACTCAAACTTAAAATCTGAAGGGACCAAGTTGATCTTGGCTTTATTTTCAATTTGAAAGAATCCGGCATTTTTGACTATTCCATTTATTCCTGGGTGATTTCGTTGATGCATACATTCAGCTCCATAAAGAGTACATGATGAAAGGTTTGAAAAAAGAGGTTGGACACAATCATAGGAGTTTATACTTGTAAATTTGTAACCCGACCAAACCAATGCCATGAGAGTTAAAATTACCAGGGACAATTCTTTCTTGTTCATTTCATTAATTTTTTACAAAATTCGATTAATCCATGGTTCTGTGAAAGCAAAAACGGATAAAATGCTTTTTCAAATGGACAAAATG
>CBDVAV010000747.1:0-2645 GCA_965372055.1 uncultured bacterium
CCCTATTGAAGCCTCTATTAAAATTACATTAAAGGAAGCTGATTATCAACCCAAAGTTGAAGAAAAAGTAAAAGAATATTCAAAAAAAGCCAACATAAAGGGCTTTAGGCCAGGAAAGGTTCCCAAATCGCTAATAAAAAAGATGTATGGAAATTCAATCGTGGTTGAGGAGGTGAATCATTTGGTTTCCCACTCCATTACTGATTACATAAAAAAGAATAACCTAAAAATCATCGGCGAACCATTGCCTAATCGCGATAAAGCAAGGGAAATAGACTGGGAGAATCAAAAGGATTTTGAATTTGAATACAATATCGGATTGGTTGATGTTTTCAAATATGACATATCGAAAAAACTAAAAGTCAAATCATACAAAATTGAAGTAGACAAGAAAACTTTCGATGAGGCAATTGAAAACTTGAGATGGCAGCACGGTAGAATGATCAATCCCGAAATAAGTGAGGAAAAAGATTCATTGTATGGAAAGTTTACAGATAAAAATGGTGATTTCGAAAAAGACGGTTTGCTTAGGATTGAAGATATTGATAAAAAAATACGGAAGAGGTTTATAGGTATTGGTAGAAATGCGGTGGTGGACTTTGACACTCAAAAAGAAATATCACCTGACTTGTTATCGCAGGTATTGGGATTGAAAGAGAACGAATTAGCAGAATTAAGCAATGAGTTCCAGTTCACGATTAAAAATGTCAACAGACAGGTAAAAGGAGATATTAACCAAGAGTTATTTGATAAAAGTTTAGGGGAGGGAAAAGCCAAGAACGAAGCTGAATTCAATGATCAATTAAAAGAATTGATCAGGGAAAATTACCAGCGTGAAGCTAATTATCTTGTCGATAAACAAGTAAGGGAAAGTTTGGTTGAAAAGACCAATATCTCTCTCCCAGATGAATTTCTCAAAGAATGGTTATTGGTTACCAATGAGGGGAAAATATCAAAAGAAGAAATTGAGAAGGATTATGATAACTATGCCAATGAGCTAAAATGGAGCTTGATAAATAATAGAATCGCTGAAGATAATAATATTAAAGTGGAGCATCCTGAAATCATGGATAGGGCAAAAGACATGATCAGGGCACAATTTGCAAGCTCTGGAGTCCAGTCCCCTCCTGAAGAAAATCTTCAATCATTCGCCGACAATTACCTAAAAGGTGAAAATGGGGAAAATTACATGAAACTCTTAAATCAAATGCGGTCAGAGAAGATATTGGAGTTTATCAAGAGCAACATTACTTTGACTGACAAAAAAATAAAAGCCGAGGAACTTATAAAACTAGCTAAAAAGTAATCGTATCTTACACTATATAAATGCATTTGCTCTTTTTCCAAAGGGCATTTTTTGTATTATTGTATATCTTAATTTATAATTTAAATGTTAAACAAGGAAGAATTCAGAAAATTTGCCGTTAAAGGGCAAGGCATTAGTGGAACGGCCTTCGATGACTATAATAAGGAAGTTCAGGACATGACTCAATACGTTATTGAGGAAAGGCCTGGCAATTTCAGGGCAATTGATGTTTTTACAAGGTTGATATCTGATAGAATTATTTTTCTTGGGACACCTGTTGATGATATCATAGCTAATATTGTTACAGCTCAATTGCTGTTTTTAGAATCAGCTGATCAAAAAAAAGATATAATTATGTATATCAATAGCCCTGGTGGGTCAGTTACTTCCGGGTTAGGAATATATGATACCATGCAATACATAAATCCTGATATTGCCACAATATGTACCGGATTATCTGCATCCATGGGCGCGGTATTATTAGCAGGGGGAACAAAGAAAAAGAGATCGTCCTTAGTCCATTCCAGGATAATGATACATCAACCATCCGGAGGAATGCAGGGGCAATCAACTGATATGGAAATTTCATTAAAGTTGATAATGTCCCTACGAAAAGAAATTTACGAAATATTGGCCAATCACACGGGAAAAACCCCTAAAGAGATTGAAAAAGATGCCGATAGGGACTATTGGATGACTGCAACGGAGGCCAAAGAATATGGTTTGATAGACGAAGTATTAATCAAGAAATAAAAACAAATGGCTGATGTAACTTGCTCGTTTTGTGGTAGAAACAAAAAAGATGTCGACTTAATGATATCTGGTATACATGCACACATTTGTGATAAATGTATTACCCAGGCTCAGCAAATCCTTGCCGAAGAAAACAAGACCAAAGATGGGGACGCCCCAAATTTTAATTTGGTGAAGCCTGTCGATATGAAAAAATTCCTTGATGAGTATGTTGTTGGGCAAGACGAAGCAAAAAAATATATTTCAGTAGCCGTTTATAACCATTATAAGCGTTTGATGCAAAAAATTGATGACGATGATGTCAATATAGAAAAGTCTAACATTATAATGGTTGGCGAAACGGGAACCGGAAAAACCTACCTGGCAAGAACGTTGGCAAAAATACTTCAAGTTCCTTTTTGCATTGCTGATGCCACTGTATTAACAGAGGCGGGTTACGTGGGTGAGGATGTTGAAAGCATTCTTTCAAGACTTTTGCAGGCCGCTAATTATGAAGTTGAAGCGGCTGAAAGAGGTATTGTGTATATTGACGAGATTGATAAGATCAGCCGTAAGTCGGATAATCCTTCCATTACCAGGGATGTTA
>CBDVAV010000748.1:0-2631 GCA_965372055.1 uncultured bacterium
ATAGTAACCTGCAAACTGGAATTGGTGATACCATCCCAAATCTATAATAATAGTATCTCTCTTATCTTGGGCAACCGTTACCGAAAAAGCGAAGATCAATACAATTGCATTGAACATAGAGGTATTAATCTTGGAAAGGATTGTAAACATCAGTTACTTGGTTCTATAAAAATCCCCCAATACTCGCTATTAATTTTCACTATTTCAAATACACTTAATCCTCGACCTTATTAAAATTTAACCCACTATGTCATTTTTCTTCATAAAACACATAATTTTTTAAAATATGATCTTACTATATTTACACGAGAATGCCTCTTTTTTTGCTATAACAGATGCATTATGTGTTATGATGTACGTGCCCGAACTTATGATGCCGCCAAATATGTAAGCCGCTATGGCAGGCAATTCATTGATCCCACTAGTCCGTGGTTTAAACTCCAGCATTGGCATGCCTTGGCCTATGATCATCCCTATATACCTGTGATTACTTCCAGACAAACAAACTATATAGATTTTTTACAATGGGGGCTGATTCCAAGTTGGGTAAAAGACCCAAAACAAGTAGTTAAAATACAAAATGCAACCATTAACGCACGAGGTGAGGAACTTGAAGATAAACCATCATTCAAAGGTGCTTTTAGATCAGGTCAAAGGTGTCTTGTGATTTTGGATGCTTTCTATGAACATCATCATAAGGATGGCAAAACTTTTCCATATTATATAGGATTGAAAAATAAAGAGCCGATTTCCATAGCTGGCTTATGGTCTTTTTGGGACTCCGTACCGGGACATGAAAGAGCAACTTTCACTATAATTACTACTACAGGAAATGAGCTTTTATCCCGAATCCATAATAATCCAAAATTAAAGGGGCCAAGAATGCCCGTAATAATTCCAAAAGAAAACGAGAACAAATGGCTTGATAATAAAATAAATATTGAAGAGGCCAGTGAACTTTTAATGCCATTTACCAGTGATCAATTGGAAGCTTATCCGGTCAGGCAACTTCGGGGTAAATATGCAGTTGGAAATAATCCGTTAGCGACCGAACCATATCAATATTCCGAATTAACATCAGAGCAAGGATCATTGTTCTGATATTAGGGAGCAGTATGCAATTTTAAGTGAAAATGTATTATTTATCCTTGCTGTCCGATGGCTGTACATCGGTTGATATATCCAATTCTGATGGAGAAATACCAAATTCCAATCTAAAACACTTGGTAAAATAGGATGGGTCGTTGAAGCCTACTTGGTAAGCAACTTCCGCGATAGAACCCATTTGACTTTGAAGCAATTGAGAAGCCCTTTTCATTTTTATAGATCTGATAAACTCGCTGGTTGACTTTTCAGTCAAGGCTTTTAATTTACGATGCAACTGCATTCTACTCATCCACATCTCTTTCTGAAAAGATTCTACTGCAAACCCGGTATCAGACATATTATTTTCTATGGTCTCTATGGCCCTCATCAAAAATTCTTCGTCTTTGCTTTTAATATTTATGTCTTTGGGCTGAAGTTTAATCTGTCTGCTAAATTTTTCCCTAAGTTTATTTCTTTGTTCTATCAAGTTAGCAACTCTCGCCTGAAGCTCATCAATATCAAATGGTTTGGTAATATAATGATCAGCACCTTTTTCAAATCCTTTAATCTTAGACCCTACATCCGATTTAGCAGTAAGCATGATCAAAGGTATATGGCTGGTCCTCTCATCTGACTTTAATTTCTCACTAAGTTCGATCCCATTCATTTTTGGCATCATTAAATCTGTAATTATCAAATCTGGGATAGTTTCAACCGCTATGGCCAGGCCATCGAGACCATTGTCGGCCTCTTTAATTGTGAAATCCATTTCCAAATTACTTCTAACAAAAGACCTGACATCCGAATTGTCCTCCACCAGTAAGATCATGGGGGCATTTTTCAGGCTTTCAAACTCGATGTCCTCAGGCTTGACCACTTGATCTCCAAAATCGCCGAATTCAGTTAATTCCTTGGCTTTTTTAGAAATTTCTTCTTCTTTGACCACAAACTCATCTTTCTTTATCAAACTTGGCAAATATTTATCCTTATTGAAAGGAATAGAGACATCAAATCTTGATCCACTCATACCGATGTTCGAGGCAATTATATTTCCTCCATGTAATTCCACCAACTCTTTTGTTAAAGCTAAACCAATACCACTGCCTTCGTGCTCCCTGGTTTCGGATGGGTCGACCTGGTAAAATCTATCAAATAGCTTTTCAATATTTTCATCACTTATTCCAATTCCAGTATCCTCCACCGAAAATCTTATATCACCACCTGTATTTTCAATTATAGGGTCAAATTCAAGTGTTAATTTAACCTCCCCTCCGGTTGGTGTAAATTTAAAGGCATTAGAAAGTAAATTATACAATATATGTTCAATTCTTCCTGGATCGATATATCCCATTAATTTTTCGTTTGGAAAAGAAGTTGAAAACTTTATCGAGTTCAATTCAGCAATGGCATTGAAAGATTCTGCTATGACTTTAAAATATTTTACCAGATCCGTTTTTCTAACTTCCAAAACCATATTGCCTGATTCCAGCCTTGAGAGATCCAATAATTGATTTACTAATCCATACCATCTGCCCGCGTTTCTTT
>CBDVAV010000749.1:0-2624 GCA_965372055.1 uncultured bacterium
TTTCTTTAACTAAAGCAGCCACAGACATGGCTGAAGCCCCTTCCATTAATATGCAATGTTTTTCAATCATCAGTTTTAGAGCTGAGGCAATTTCATCTTCCGACAAAATCACATAATGATCCACCAAGTCCCTGCAAGGTTCAAATGTCATCGATCCCGGTTCTATACCTCCTGCTGACCCATCCGCCAAAGTTGGCAATGAATTCATTTCTATGATTTCACCTGCTTTTATTGATTCATACATAACCGGGCTGTTTTTCGGTTGGCAGCCAATAATTTCAATTTCAGGATTAACTTCTTTTAAATATCCCGCCACACCGACTATCAGTCCCCCTCCTCCTACCGGTACAACTACTACATCTAAATCCTTGATTTGATTTAATAATTCAAAGCCTATGGTCCCTTGTCCTCCTATAACTTTCAAATCATTATATGGCGAAATGAATGTCTTCCCTTCATTTTTTGCAATTTCAATGGCATGCATTTCAGTCTCAATAGTGTCTGAACCAAACAACTCAAGGGCAACCTTGTAATAACTTAATGCTTCAATTTTAGCCTTGGAAGCATTTTCAGGTAAATAGATAGTTCCATTCAAGCCCAATTTATCCACCATAAATGCAAAAGCGGCCCCATGATTTCCTGAAGAGGCCGTAATCAGCCCTCTCCCCTTTTCCTCTTCATTTAGTGACAATATTTTGTTGCAAGCACCTCTTAGTTTAAAAGAACCTGAATACTGCGTGTTTTCAAGTTTCAGATATACTTCTCCCTTTATAAGCTTGCTTAGATATGGGGAATATTCCGAATCAGTGATTTTAATAAAGTGACTAATCTTTTCCTTGGCATCAATTACTTCGCTGTAAATATTCATTAATCAACTTTAATTTTTTCCAAAACCACAAAATCAAAAGCAAGCCGATGCTTGTCATCGGGAAAATTGGGAGTTCTTGAAACTTCCTTCCAAAGGCTCCGATCGAATTCAGGAAAAAATGTATCCCCATCAAAGCTTGCCTTTACTTCTGTAATATACATTCTGTTAACCATTTCCATTGATTGCGCATATATTTCCCCTCCACCAATAATGAATACTTCACTTTCCCCGTTTTCCCCTGCATAGTCCAAGCCAACCTGAATGGAGTTGACAAGTACAGCACCAGGGGCGGTATACCCTGATTGCCTGGTTACCACTATGTTGACCCTGTTTTTTAAAGGCCTGAATTTATGTGGTAAGGATTCAAAATTTTTTCTGCCCATTATCACGTGGTGGCCGGAAGTGGTATCCATGAAATATTTCATGTCCTTGGGCAATTTCCAAACCAGGTCATTGTCCTTACCGATCACTCTGTTTTCTGCTACTGCTGCAATAATGGATATTATCATAATTGGTTGCCTCTTAAAAATTCCTCGATTGCCATCGGTTTTTTCCCTTGTTTTTGTAGTTGAGTGATGCCCACGAATTTATCTTTGGATTTAAAATAAAGATAAGATTTATTGTCTGTAATATATTCTCCTGGTTGCTTGTCTGGCAGTGTTTCACTAATAATAGTTACTGAAAATATCTTGAACTGATCACCATTTATAGTTGTCCATGCAGCAGGAAAGGGGGAGAGTCCTCTGACAAAGTCAAATATTCTTTTGGCAGGGCTGTCCCAGTTAATCTCACAGGATTCTTTATAGATCTTTGGGGCATTTCGCAAATCAGTAGCCTCTGACTGGAGCAGTTGAGGATAGGAACCCTTTGATATTGCCATAGCTGATTTTAAAACTAATTCGGCACCTTTGTCCATCAGTCGTTGGTATAAGGTGCCGGCTGTATCATCATCATAAATAGGTTCTTTTACTTGGAAGATTATCTTTCCGGTGTCGATCTCGTGTTTTAAAAAGAAAGTAGTTAACCCGGTTTCTTTTTCACCATTGATAATCACCCAATTAATTGGAGCTGCTCCACGGTATTGAGGCAACAAAGAAGCATGTAAATTAAAAGTCCCTTTTGCAGGCATATTCCAAACTATTTCGGGCAGCATACGAAAGGCAATCACTACCTGTAAATCAGCGTTGTAACCTCTAAGTTCTTCTATAAACTCCGGTGATTTAAGGTTCTTTGGTTGCAAAACCGGGATGTTTACGCTTTGGGCATATTCTTTTACCGGGGATTTTGCCAACTTTTGGCCACGGCCTTTGGGTTTGTCCGGTGCTGTAATTACAGCTACAATCCCTAAATTATTTTCCACCAGTATTTTTAAACTGGGAACTGCAAACTCCGGTGTACCTATGAATATGATCTTCAATCCTTTCATCAATTATTCAAAATCCTGGTACAACAGATATTTTTTTCTCATGGACTTAAATTTGGCAAGTCCTTCCTGCCAGGATGCCTTAATCTCTTCTTCTGATTTTCCTTGCTTTATTTGATCGGCCAACTGGTCTGTTCCCGCCAAAAGGTTAATGTAGTTGCGAAAAAATTCATCCTTAAAGTCAGACTTGTTATAAAACTCTATCAGATATTTTAAGCTTAGCCCTTTTGGGGGTGTAGTTTCGGAGAAATCAATTCCATAGCACACCTGGTCTATATGTTTAGGATTGGAAGACATTCCCTGGATACCCACTGGTGTAAAGGTAAAATTGCC
>CBDVAV010000750.1:0-2617 GCA_965372055.1 uncultured bacterium
ATCATGATGGTGGGGAAAATATTTACCGTGTGGTTACAGAAGAAGATGCCTTTGGTGATATACAGTATGACACCGGGGTGCAATATCCATTACCAACAGCCTTGAGAAATGATTTTCCAAACATTCCATTAGTTACAATTATTGATTTCAATTTCAGTGACCCTGTGATATCAATAGAAGATGGTGATGGAAGTGTTCGCCGTTTTGAAGAAGGGAATGCGGTTTATGTTGATGAAGAGTTCTTTCAAATCTTCACTTATAATATCATCAGCGGAAATCCTGACACTTGGCTAAAAGATCCTTACTCAATTGTAATTACTGAGACAACAGCTAAAAAATATTTTGATGAAGGTGATCCAATGGGTCAGTCCTTGATACTTAATGGAGACCAAGAACTGAAGGTGGCTGGAGTTGTTAAAGACCCGCCCAAGAATACTGAATTTCCATTCAATATTTTTATGTCATTTGCTTCATCAAGCAATTATAAAAGTGATAACTGGAACAGTACATCTTCGCCTGTTCAATGTTATGTTAAACTACTGCCAGAAACTGATCCAGAAGATATAAATGATGCATTTCCTGCTTTTTTAAGAAAATATAGAGATAAAGAAAGGGCTGATAGGGTTGTGCTTTCCCTTCAACCTCTGGCTGATGTTCATTATGATAATGAATATGGTTATAGTTTTTCCAGTAGTTATTCAGGGCAAGTTTCCAAAGAGTATATTTTGGCTTTAAGCCTGATAGGTATATTTCTGCTTGTGACGGCCTGCATCAATTTTATCAACCTCAATACAGTACTGGTTTTAAAGAGATCAAAGGAGGTTGGGGTAAGAAAAGTATTGGGCAGCCACCGATCCAGTATTATATGGCAATTTCTTCTTGAAACAACGATAATATGTTTATTGGCTTTGATTGTTTCTCTCGGAATGGTAGAACTTGCTTTGATAAAAATTGATGCCTTGATTGGCTATTCATTGGATTTCAATCCATTATCCAACACTATCGTATTGAGCTTTTTAGGTCTGGTATTTATACTGGTTATAGTTTTATCAGGTATATACCCTTCTATTGTCCTATCTGGTTTTAAACCAGTGGATTCACTAAAAAGTAAAGCCTTCAATGCAAATCAATCAGGGATTTCCCTACGCCGGATATTGGTAATACTTCAATTTGTGATTTCACAGATTTTGATTATCAGCACATTAGTGGTCACAAAGCAGATGGAGTTTTTTAGGAATGTTCCTCTGGGTTTTGATAAAAATGGAATAGTAGAAGTTCCAATACCTAGCCAGGAGGATAATAAACTATCTGTTTTCAAGAATACATTGGTAGCAGAATCATTTGTCCAAAATATAAGTTATTCGAATACATCTGCATCATCTGGAAATATCTGGATTGGAAATTTCAAATACACTACAGAGTCAGGAATGATTGAAGACCAATCCCATGTAAAATGGGTCGATGAAGACTTTGTAGCAACTTATGGACTGGAATTATTAGCAGGTGAAGACCTAGTTGCCTCAGATACAATGAACAGGTTTTTGGTCAATGAGGCATTGGTTAAATCAATGGGATTTAAAGATTATTCTTTGGCCATTGGAGAAGAGATAAAAATCTGGGGTGCAACATTACCCATTTCGGGAGTGGTTAAAGATTTTAATACTACTTCATTGCACGACGCTATCGATCCAGTGGTGATTGCAGTCCGAAAGCAATATTATAAGGCGGGAATAAAAATAGCCATGAATGATCATGAAGATGAACTTGCCAGGATTGAAGCGGTGTGGAATCAGTCTTTCCCCAATGAGATCTATAGTTTCCGATTTCTGGATGAAACCATCGAGAGGTATTACAGGGATGAAGAAAGGGCTTCAAGATTGTTTACCCTATTTGCTATAATAGCCATCTTCATTGGTTGCATGGGACTGTTTGGGTTGGTGTCATTCATGGCCAGTCAAAGAGTAAAAGAAGTCGGGATAAGGAAAGTACTGGGTGCCAGCGTTACCCAGATCGTGGTGTTATTCTCCAGGGAATTTGCATTGTTGGTTATTGTGGCCTTCATAATCGCTGGCCCTATCGCCTATTTTATGATGGATGGCTGGCTTAGTGATTTCGCTTACAAAATATTTCTCAGTCCGTGGCTTTTTGTCACCGGTGTCCTGATCTCCATTGCGATTGCTTTTGGTACGGTTGGGTATAGATCAGTAAAAGCAGCTTTGGCTAACCCAGTTAACTCACTAAAAGATGAGTGACGCTGAGATATGAGATATGAATTATGAGACCAATTAACTATTTTAACTGGAAACTGGAAACTGAAATACTGAAAACTGAATAAATGTTAAACAATTTCATAATAACCACACTTCGCAACTTAATTAAAAGCAAGACCTACTCTTTTATCAACATCATAGGCCTATCGCTGGGGATATCCAGCATGTTGGTGATGTTTCTGATGGTAAATCATATGACGGGATTCGACACCTATCACACAAACAAGGAGAGGATTTATCGCTTCGTTACACCATCAAAGTCAAATGGCCAATGGAATTATTCACCAGGGATCCCAATACCTCTTGTTGAAGCTGTAAAAGAGGAATTCCCCGAGTTTGAAAAAGTA
>CBDVAV010000751.1:0-2603 GCA_965372055.1 uncultured bacterium
CCCCACTCCTGTACAGATAGTAATTGTAGCCTAATTGTGCACTTTGAACCACCATTACTGCCCCTCCAGTCCCTTCGCAATAGGCTCCCGTCCCCTGTAGGGTACCCTGGGTAGGATATGGGTGCATATTCACTGTTCTGGATGCCGTAGCAGTAGAGGTGGTTATACAATTGTCATTGGAGGTTATGGTCAGGTCAATGGTTTTGGTCTGGTTTACCGTTATGTTGACTGAAGAAGTAGTCGAAATGGTGGTAGTGCCTTCTTTCCATACATAAGAGGGTGCGGCACTGGTTCCAGTGGGTACGGCAGTTAGTGTAACCGAACTGCCCGGGCAATAAGTACTGCCACCTCCACTTATGGTGACACCTGGTGTCAATGCCGCGATGATGGTCACTGGGACTGATGGGGTACGTACAACATCGTCCCCACATCCATTATCTACTAGCATATCAGCTAAATAAGTAAAAGTACCAATGGCAGTTGGGGTATATACAAACGGGCCAGTGTTTTGGGTCACCTGGGCTTGTCCATTTTTTTTCCATATAACCCTGGAAATTGTCCGGGAAGCTCCGGCAGTGAGGGTAATCCCTGTCAGTTGACATACCGAGGTTGGATTTACCCCACCGGTAGTGATACCCGCCGTGGTTGATGATATAACACTGACGGTAACAGAACCGGGCATGTTTATTTTATCACTGGTACAATTGGCATTTGAGGCTTGTAAGGTATATGTCCCGGTTGTTGCCTGGGGGGCAAATGATACAAAGCCCCCATTTCCGGTAATGGTCTGGATCAGGGTAGAGCTCCTGTACAAAAAATACTTGTAACTATTTTGGGAGCTTTGAACCACCATCACTGCCCCACCATCCTCTGGGCAATAAGCCCCTGTCCCCTGCAGGGTACCCTGGGTGGGATAGGGATACATATTCACGGTTTTGGATGCCGTTGCGGTAGTGGTGGTCACACAATTGTCATTGGAGGTCATGGTCAGGTCAATGGTTTTTGTCTGGTTCACCGTTACGTTGGCAGTGGAAGAGGTCGAAATGGTAGTGGGTCCATCTTTCCACACGTAAGAGGGTGTGGCACTGGTCCCTGAGGGTTGGGCAGTCAGGGTGACCAGGTCACCCGGGCAATAAGTACTTCCGCCACCACTGATGGTGACACCAGGTGTCAATGCCTGGACAAAGGAAACATATATAAAAGCTGAAGTTTGAATGCCACAACTTCCGTTATTGGCCCGTACCCAATAATACCCGGTTTGGGTGGGTGAGTATACCTGACCAGTGAAAATAGTGGTCGAGCCCATGGTAGTAGTGGTACTGTACCTCCAGTCATAACTGGAGGAAGAACTGGCAGTTAAGGTAAAGCTACTGGTAGAACATACCCCTAACGGAGTAGCAGAAGGGGATATGGTTGGTGGAGTGGCAATAGATGCGGTTACTTTTACCCTTGAGGATTCTGAACAACCTGATTTATAGGCAGCAACCCAATAGCTGGTTTGGGAACTGAAGGAAGCAGTGTATGAACTTTCTGTTCTTATATTAAAGAAATCTGTTGAAGCCACATCCTGGACAAAACCCGATCCACTGGATGATGTGTACCATTTATGCCTCACTCCCACTCCGATATACTGTGAACCTTGTGTAGTGGCAGTCAAAGTCAGGGTGGCAGGAACAGAACATCCCGTTTGATTGCCAACCTGGTTGATGGGGGGGCATTGGGAATATCCTTCGGTAGGCCCCAGGGTTAAAATAGCAATTAACAGCGTAAGGAAGTAGGTGTGGATTTTACGCATCCCAAGGATATTGATAATTATTGAGAACATATTTTCTAGTGGTTAAGTAAGAATTTTCTTATCTGCTGTTTTTTATTATTTATACTTGTACTCGTATTGTTTCAAAATATTTAAGTCATTATCAACCACTCTAAAAAGACGTTTGAAATCGTCATAGATAAACCTGGTGGTAAAACCATTGGCATCTGTTTGCGAAGTGATACCTACTAGTGGATTATAGGTGTAAGTAGTGATCAGTGCAGTAGATAATGTTCCATCGGTCCTTAAAACAGCAAGAGCACTTATTAATGCATCGCCATCAATTGTTTGAAGTGCATTAATTGCTGCATCCCCGCCCAGGGCAGTCTTTACTGTCGCGTAGTCAGAACCGATTATCTGGGCTACTGGCCGGGTATGGTTATACCCCCAGACATAGGCCGTTTTTATGTCATCCGTTTTAGCTTGTTCTATGACATTGCCAAATGCATCATAGTTAAAGTTTGCCCTTGCTTTGAAGGCTGGATCGAAGTTCTCACCGTCGAGGGATTCTGACAGGCTTGTAATTCCTGTACTTGTTTCAATAAGGTGCACCACATCAAGTTGCACCAAGTCATTGATTGGATCATAAGCATACCGGGTGGCCTGACCGGAAACCAGTTGTCCATCCACCCATTGGGATTGCTCTATCACCGGGATTACAATATGTTTTGAGTTAAGCGTGTCAACAGCGATCCCAGGGCTTGTATAATCCAAGGGGTATTTAAAGCGGTTCTCTACAGTTTTCCCTTAGCTGTCAATCGAAATTTGCCGGGTAAGTTGCAGGTGATTT
>CBDVAV010000752.1:0-2594 GCA_965372055.1 uncultured bacterium
TTAAGGACATGTTTTATTCATAAATTTATTAAAATTGTATAAATTATGATAGAGGAAAGGTGAAAACAATGAATCCAGAAAGGAAAGGTTGGTTAAAAGATTATTTAGAATTCAGAAAAGAGTTCATGGACAAAATGGACCCTGCTAAGAAGCAACCAAAAGCCCGGCATCCCGATGAATCCCTCTATGGAATTTTACAACCCACGGGCCTGATGTACGGGTATCCTGTTCAGATCTCCAAAGAAATGTCGGATAAGATCGAAGATTGGGACAAGCAAAGTAAAATGAAAGTCCTATTGGCAGAAAGCCTTATCAACAGTTCGCTTATCTACAAAAGTTCAAACATTGCAAGTTCAGAAGATCTTGCCCAGGCTATACTTGACACATCTTCCAGAATTACCTCTTTTTATAATAAGATATACCCCGAGCTTGCCACTTCTACAACAACTTTCTTTGGTAAGAAAAAACCTCCATTGGAGGTTGCCGAAACAATCATAGAAAAAAGAATCAGCTCAAAAAAAATCAAGAAAGAAAATTTCTGGACAAATTTTTTCGACAACAGCTTGTTATTTCTGGATATATTTTTTTTCGGAAAATGGATAAATACCAGTGCTGAAAAAATGGTTTCCGAATTCTTCAAACAAGAAAAAGAAGAGCTGCAGTATACCGTGGTTCAGGTAATTGTTGCCGCCGCCCATGCCAATGACACTATTGAAGACGAGGAGAGGAAATTTTTTGAATTCTTCCTTAACTCTTCAAGTTTTACTTCTGAAAAGAAAGCTGAGGCCATGAAATTCCTTGACAAGGGAATTAGTGCCGAAGAAATAAAGTTACCTGAAAACAATTCCTGGATCTTGAGGAAATATTTTCTCGAATTAGCAATACTTACTGTTTGGGCAGATAAAAAAGTTGAACAGGCCGAGGTTGAATTTTTAGAAAAATTCAGTAAAAGACTTGACCTTGATGAAGATGATCTTGAAAATAGCATGTTGGCAATTGAAGGCTTTGTAATTGAGCATTGGGATGAATTGGGACAGTTACAAGACAAACAAGACCTGGAACAAGTAAGCAAAAAATTTGTTGAGCGTGTATCCAAAGTGATCTATAAAAATAAAAGCCGCATTGCCCATGAAATCAGCATGAATGGCAAACTGAAATTATTGCTGGAAAAGTCAAGACATAAAGATCTTACCATTGAAGAACAGGATAGTCTGCGTGAGGAACTACTGTCCATTTTAAGAACCATTCCGACTTTTGTGATAGTATCACTTCCCGAGTCATTTCTTACTCTACCGATACTGTTGAAAATCTTACCACAAAGTGTCTTCCTGACAAAGTGAAATTCCCAATTACAATCTACAATGCTTCATACCCAGGTAGGCTTGTAAGGGAATGAATTTAGTCGTGCTAATCTTGAATTTATGAAAATTTTGTTGAAATTGAGTTATCAACAATAATCCGAATGAAAAACATTAATAGACTTTTGGTTGGGCTGGACCTAACCTCCACTGATGAGTATATCATTAGATATGCAGCATATTTTGCTAGATTATTAAAAATAGAAGATCTTTATTTCTTTCATGTGGTACAAAGTTTTGAACTATCCGATGAGATTATCGAGAAATACCCCACCGTAAAACCCCCGGTTGATGAATCCCTGGAAAATGAAATTCATGATTTACTGGACAAGCATTTCGACCCTGCTGTTAAATGCAATAAGCATATTGAAATCAAAGAGGGCAATCCAGCCCAGGAAATAATTAAATGGTCAAAAATTAAGGAAATTGACTTGGTATTCATGGGTAGCAAATTCACCCATATTGGTTCTGGTGCCCTTCCTTGTAAAATTGTCACTATTGTCCCAGCCTCAATCCTCCTTGTACCTGAAAATACAGTTGATTCGGTGAGCAATATCCTGGTGCCACTTGATTTTTCTGAAACTTCAAAGCTGGCTTTGGAAGCGGCTATTGAAATCGCCGCGAAAACCGGTGGCCGGGTTACCTGTCACCATTGTTATGGCGTACCTCATGGGTACAGCACTATTGGAAAATCTTACGAGGAATTTAGTGGCATTATGAAAGAGAATGCTCAGAAAAAATTCAAAGACTTCATTGTCGATATACAAACCAATATCGAGATCACTGAGATATATTCACTTGATGAAGATGGCAATCCAGCTAAACTGATATATAATTTAGCGGAGGCAATTCAGGCTGACCTGATTATTATCGGCTCAAAAGGAAGAACGGGACTAGCATCGTTAATACTTGGAAGTGTTGCTGAAAAGCTTATGAGGTATGATAAAGATATCCCACTGTTAGTAGTCAAGAAAAAAGATGAGATTCTCGATTTTTTTGATGCAATACACCAACTTTGATTTCTAGTTATTGGAGTGGTAAAATTCCACGCCTTTAGTTGGTAACTTTAGTGTTATTGAATATTGAACAACGATTAACGATTTCAGATTTTTGAGTTTTTTCCCTATGATCTGTTCAATGAGCACGGATATTTCACAAAGCTTTTTTGAATGTTGAAGTGAAATAGTTTTGCAAGCACTTCTGAAATCAAAAATCGGTGTTCCTTGTTCGACATTC
>CBDVAV010000753.1:0-2592 GCA_965372055.1 uncultured bacterium
AAGTCCTGATCATCAATATCTTCATCCTCAAAGAAAATATCATCAGAACCAGTGATCTCCATTGATAACATTTCCAAATCGAATTTATCCAGCATTTCATCAGTAGTGATATCACTATAAGCTAGATAGTCTACAATCTCTTCTGTACTGATTTCTTTTAAAATACTTTCATATTCGGGTAAAGATGGGCTTCTCAGGAATCCAAAATAAGCTATCAATACTATGGCTATTGTTGGCAGGGCAAATTTTAAACTGAAGGAAAGTGTTGGCTGTTCCCAAATGGATTTGGGTTTTTCTATCCTGCTTTGAATTCGCATGGGCAGATCATCAAAATAGCTTTCTGGAACTTTAAATATATTTCCCTTCTTCAGATCGTTGATTTGAAATTTTTGTTTTCCCATATCCTTTTGACTATTAATAGGTTAATAAGTTTAATCTTCATTGAAAAAATCTCCAATTTTCTTCACAGCATAATGATAACTGGCTTTTAAACCGCCTACGCTGGTGCCGGTAATTTTTGAAATTTCTTCATATTTCATTTCATTGAAATACTTCATATTGAAAACCAACCTTTGTTTATCAGGTAACTGTAATAGCACTTTTTGCAATCTTATTTGAATTTCGTCTCCATCAATATGTGGGGAATTGTCCAATGTATCGCTCAATTCATGCTCAACGTCTCCAATAGGTATAAAAAATCGTCGTCGCTTTTTATTTAAAAAAGTAATACATTCGTTGGTTGCAATGCGATACAACCAAGTATATAATTGCGATTTTTCCCGAAACTTATCTATATTTTTCCAAACTTTTACAAATACTTCCTGAACTAGGTCATCGGTATCATCATGATCTATAACCATCTTTCTTATATGCCAATAGATTTTTTTCTGATATTTGTTAACCAGTAAATTAAAGCCAAAGTTTTTGGTGTCAGGGTTTTTTAGTTTCTCAAGTAGTTCTTGGTCTTCCAAGTTTCTAAATATGTAGTCTTATTTAGACTCTGAAATTTATAAATCGTTTAAACCTGGGAAAAAATAATTCACCAATTTAATGGTTCAAATGTTGTTAAGGACATCCTTGATAATCAATAAAACGATTATAGAGAAAATTATCACAGACATGATAAATATCGTTTTCTTGTGTTGATATGAAGGATTGTTTTCCCCATCACTAAAGATACTGTGAAAAAATTTTTCAATAATATTTCGCATGGTTATATCTCTTTGATATAATCCATTATACCGGCATTTTCCCCTTTTCTTCTTACCACCATCAATGGGAATTTAGAATCAAGTTTGATCATTTTCTCAGCGATACTTCCCAGAAATAAAGCACTCACTGCACTAATTCCCTTGGCCCCAAAGATTATTCCGTCGGCATCAACTTCCAGTGCTAATTTGTATATATTTTCCACTAAATTATCATCCTTGTCAAGTGTGCAAAGCGGGGTGATTTTTATGCCTTTAGTATCTACATTTTTAATAAATTTGTCATAATGTTTTTCTGCATTTCGCCTTAAAATCTCAGCAAATTCTTCATGGGATTTTCCTGAATAATGGTATCCGATAGGTACTGAATATACATGCTGACAGAGTATTTCAACATTGGCTTTTGAGATTGTTGCTATTTCAATGGCATGTTCCAGTGCTAAAGAGGAATGTTTGGAAAAATCCGCAGGGACAATCAATTTTTTATCCCTGCTTAAATCTTTAAGGTTGTTCTCTCCGCCTTCAGGAATGATAAGCAAATTCGTCCCTGCTCTTCTGGCCAGTCTTTGAGCCAATATCCCCGACATTTTAGGGCTTTCCTTCCTGCCAATTACTACCAGGTCAATATCGTATTTATTGATCTGGGAAAAGAAAGTTTTAAGACCGGGTCCGCTTTTTACAATAATTTTAATTTCTACATCCGGAGTAACTTTGATATACTTATTTACGTATTCTTCCAGTTGTTGCTTGCGCTCAGATAAAGCATTATCAATCAAGTCAGGAAATTCTTTTAAAATATCATTTGGAACGCTTAAGTTTCTGATGACATTAAGAAAGTAAATTGATTTGGCATGGGATGATAGTGAAATATAGGATGCAAACTCAATCAGGGTTCGATCTACATCTGTGTGATCCAGCCCAACTAAAATTCGTTTAATCGGTTCCAATTTTTTATAGCATTATTTGTGCACAAAAATACTTTATCATTAAATATTAATTTCCGTAATATCCAACTATTTCAATCAAATTCTAAAACCTGAATTCAGTAATTAGATCAGCTAACTTCTCCATCTGTTCCTTTGAATGCGTAGGAAAGTTAGCAATTCTGATTTGATTGGTTTTGGCTTCACCATAACCCTTCCCAATAACCATTCCCTTGTCGTTCAGGAATGAAACAATTGATTGATTATCATATTCTGTTTTAGCGACAATTACTGTTTTTGATCTCAATTCTTCTTTTTCTACCAGCAACTCCATTTGAGGATGATTATCAAGAGCCTGGTACATCACGGCAGCCTTGTATTCTGTTTCCCTTCTGATTTGATCTATTCCTTTGTTGAGCATATCCTGGCTTACTTCTGATAACAAGTAGATACCCAGTATA